>CAZICY010000013.1:0-31366 GCA_964537955.1 uncultured Actinomyces sp.
ACTCGTGCACCTCAGCCGCTCTCACCAGCCTGACGCTCAATGCTCCATCCACGCGCGGGCCGATCCGCGTCGCGGACTTCTTCCAACTCGGCCGCAATTCGGCGGTGGGTGCCTACACGATCACGGTCACGGCGACGAATGTCTACGGCAACAGCGCGACCGCACGCGGCACGGTCTACCTCACATCCGACTTCATCTCACAGCTGACCATGTCGCAGCAGGCTGCCAAGGATGCCAAGGAGGTGCCTCCGACGCTGGCCAAGCTCGATGCCCAGGAGTGCGCGGCCGGACAGATCTCGGGGCAGACGCCCTGGGGCACGTGCGCTAATGGGGTCTGGACCCCGAAGAAGGGCACCGGCTAGTCCTCTCGCGTCGCGCACGAGCCCACCAGGCACAAGGGTCGTAGACTCGCCCGGGTCGGCCCCACGCAGTCAGGATGTGCGGGCCGGCTTGGCGAAGGGGAGTGCGCGGTGGGTAGCGACACGTTCTGGGGCCCGGACTTCGGGCAGTTGCAGCATGAGGATCCCGAGATCGCGGGCATCCTGCTGTCCGAGCTCGAGCGCGCCCGCGGCGGCCTGCAGCTCATCGCGAGCGAGAACTTCACCTCGCCCGCGGTCCTCGCCGCCCTCGGCTCGACCCTGAGCAACAAGTACGCCGAGGGCTACCCGGGCAAGCGCTACTACGGCGGATGCGCGGAGGTCGACAAGGCCGAGATCATCGGCATCGAGCGCGCCAAGGAGCTCTTCGGCGCCGAGCACGCCAACCTCCAGCCGCACAGCGGCGCGAGCGCCAACCTCGCGGCGTACGGCGCCTTCGTCAAGCCGGGCGAGACCGTGCTCGCGATGAGCCTGCCGCACGGCGGCCACCTGACTCACGGATCCAAGGTCAACTTCTCGGGCAAGTGGTTCGAGGTCGTGTCCTACGGCGTGCGCGAGGACACCGAGACCATCGACTACGACGAGGTCCGCTCGATCGCCCAGAAGCACAGGCCGCGGCTCATCATCGCCGGCGCGACGGCCTACCCCCGCCTCATCGACTTCGCGGCCTTCCGCGAGATCGCCGACGAGGTCGGCGCGATTCTCATGGTGGACGCGGCGCACTTCATCGGCCTCGTCGCCGGCAAGGCCATCCCCAGTCCCGTGCCCTACGCCGACGTCGTCACCTTCACGACGCACAAGGTCCTGCGCGGCCCGCGCGGCGGCATGATCCTCGCCAAGGCCGAGCACGCCGCGGCGATCGACAAGGCTGTCTTCCCGATGATGCAGGGCGGCCCCCTCATGCACGCCGTCGCGGCCAAGGCGGTCGCGCTGAAGGAGGCGAGTACGCCTGAGTACCAGGCGTACGCCGCCCAGGTGATTCGCAATGCGCAAGCGCTCACGTCGACGCTGGCCGCCGAGGGCATGCGCCCGGTGAGCGGGGGCACCGACACCCATCTCGCGCTCATCGACCTGCGCGGCATCGACGTCACCGGCGCGGACGCGGAGGCCCGCTCCGATGCTGCCCGCATCACCCTCAACAAGAACGCCATCCCCTACGACCCCCAGCCGCCCGCGGTCGCCTCGGGCATCCGGGTGGGTACTCCCTCGGTGACCACCCAGGGCATGGGAGAGGCCGAGATGGCTGAGATCGGCCGGCTCATCGCCCGGGCGGTCAAGGACCCCGCCAGTGCCGCCGAGGTCGCGCAGGAGGTCTCCGCCCTCGTGCGCCGCTTCCCCGCCTACGCCGAGGCTCCGGTCGGGGTCTAGGCGCCTGTGCGCGAATACCTCCTCTGCCTCGTCGCGGCCGCGGCCGTGACGTATCTGGTGACCCCGCTGGCGCGCTCGCTCGCGCTGCGCTGGGGGGCCATGGCTGAGGTGCGCGACCGCGACGTGCACGACGAGCCCACGCCGCGCCTCGGCGGACTCGCCATGCTCGCGGGCCTGTGCGCCGGCCTGCTGCTCGCGAGCAAGCTGCCGCAGATGGGATCGGTCTTCCAGGTCGGCGATAGTCCCGCGCTGGCGCTGCTCAGCGGCGCCGCGATCATCGTCGTGCTGGGGCTGATCGACGACCGCTGGGGTCTCGCGGCGCCCACCAAGCTGGCAGGGCAGGTGCTCGCGGCCGCGGTGATGGCACTGCAGGGCATCTCCATCATCTGGCTGCCCTTCGGCGGGACGCTCGTCCTCGACCCCGTCACCAGCGTGCTGCTCACGGTGCTCGTCGTCCTGGTGTGCATCAACGCCATCAACATGGTCGACGGCCTCGACGGCCTCGCGGCCGGGATCGTCGCGGTGGCGGCCCTGGCGTTCTTTGCCTACTCCTACCTGCTCTCGGTGGAGGTGGGCTTCGAGCGGGCCACGATGGCGACGCTCGTGTCCGCGCTGCTCGTGGGCATGTGCCTGGGCTTCCTGCCCTACAACGTCTTCCCGGCCCGCATCTTCATGGGCGACACGGGCTCCATGCTCCTGGGATTCCTCCTTGCCGCGAGCATCATCACGCTGTCCGGCCAGATCGATCCCGCCGCTATCGAAGGCGGCACCCTGCTCCCGGCGCTGCTGCCGATCCTGCTGCCGCTCGCCGTGCTCGTGCTGCCCCTACTCGATCTCGGCCTCGCCGTCCTGAGGCGCACGCGCAAGGGTCGCTCGCCCTTCGCCCCCGACAAGCAGCACCTTCATCACCGACTGCTCGAGATGGGTCACTCGCAGCGTCGCACGGTGCTGCTCATGTACGCGTGGACGGCCGTGGTTGCCGGCACTGCCGTCGCCCTCGCCTTCATCCCGGTCGCCTACGCGCTGCTGCTCCTCATCGCCGGGTCGCTCGCGGTGCTCTTCGCGGCGCTGCGCCCCGACGGCTCGCGGCCGGCTGGCTCGAGGCAGGGCCAGCGGACGGGCACCGGGGGGTAGGGCCCGGAGGTGCGCCCCGGCGCCGGGTAGATAGCGTGAGGGCAGTCGTCTCCGGGAGGGGTGCATGCCGTCCATCGACCGCCTGGTCCTGCGGGTCTCCATACCCGTGACCGTGGCCGTGGGCGTGATCGCGGGCGTCATCGGCGCCCTCGTGGCCGCCGACCCCGGCAAGGCCGTCCTCGGAGCTGCCATCGGCACGGTCATCGTGGTGGCGTTCTTCACCGTGGGACAGGTGGTCGTGGGGGCCGTGCTGCGCAATGCCCCCCAGATGGCCATGTCGGTGGCCCTGATGGTCTACCTGCTCAAGATCGGCGTCCTGTTCATCTTCATCATCCTGTTCCAGGGGACGACGGCGTTCGACACGAGGGTCTTCGCCCTCACCATCGTCGCCTGCACCCTCGCCTGGACCATTGCGGAGGTGTGGATCTTCGCCCGGACCAAGGTGCTCTACGTCGATCCGGACCAGGAGAGGCCGAAGCTATGAGGTTCCGTGGTGCGCGCGTGACGGATGAGGCAGTCGTCAGGGAGGGCTGGAACACCGCCAATACGGCCTGGATCATCGTCAGCCATCTCCTCACCGGCATCCTTCTCTACGCCGGGCTCGGCTGGCTGCTCTCCCTCTGGCTGGGGAACGCCCCCCTCCTTGTCGCGGCGGGCGCCCTGATCGGTATGTTCCTATCGCTGTATCTCGTCCATCGCCGCATTGAGGCGTCCGCCCCCGGAGAGGATCAGGCCGTGCCCGACCGTGCGACCCGCATCCTGCGCGCTCACCGCCGGGGAGGCGCTGCGTGAGCCTTGTCGCCGCTGGCAGCATCAACTGCCACTTCGAGAATGCCGACAACCCCTGCGGGTTCCCCGCGCCGGGCACCGGCATCTTCTTCTACGACAACCTCGTGTCTTTCAACATCTTCGGCTTTGACTTCGGCATCAACAAGGTGACGATCCTCATGGCCATCTCGGTCGTCTTGGTCCTGGGCTTCTTCCTCTACGCCTTCCGCAAGCCGCAGATCGTGCCCCGGGGCGCCCAGAACCTCGGCGAGACCGGATATCTCTTCATCCGCGACGGCATTGCCCGCGACGTCATCGGCAAGGAGGGCGACAAGTTCGTCCCCTTCCTCTTCTCGTTCTTCTTCCTCATCTGGGTCTTCAACTTCCTCGGGGTCGTCCCCTTCGTCAACTTCCCCGTCACGAGCGTCTTCGCCATCCCCGTGGCCTTTGCGCTCATCGTCTACTTCACGTGGGTGCCTCTGGGCATCTACCGCCAGGGCTTCGTTGGCTTCTTCAAGGGCATGCTCTTCCCGCCCGGCGTGCCCAAGCCCATGTACGTGCTCCTGGCGCCCATCGAGTTCATCTCCAACATCATCGTCCGACCGTTCACCCACGCGGTCCGACTCTTCGCCAACATGTTCGCGGGGCACCTGCTTCTCGCGACCTTCAGCATCGCGGCGTTCTACCTCCTGAGTTTCACCGTCATCGGCATCCTCGGGGCGGCTGCCTCGTTCACGATGGCAGTGGCAATGACGGGCTTCGAGCTCCTCATCCAGGCACTCCAGGCCTACATCTTCACCCTGCTCACCGCGGTCTACATCAGCGGTGCGCTGCACGCGGAGCACTGAGATCAACGCACGGACCAGCACCACCACGCACCGTCCGCTCGACAACTGAATCCCCCAGACCGGCAGACCAGACTGCCGGCCCGGACACGAAGGAAATGACATGTCACTGCTCGCTGAGCTCTCCGGCTCGATCGGCTCCGTCGGCTATGGCCTCGCGGCTATCGGCCCGGGCGTCGGCATCGGCATCATCTTCGGCCAGGGCGTCCAGGCGATCGCTCGCCAGCCCGAGGCCTACGGCGTCATTCGCCAGAACATGCTGCTGGGCTTCGCCCTCGCTGAGGCGCTCGCCCTCATCGGCTTCGTCGTCCCGTTCGTCTACGGCACCTGATCGGGTCTTCCGTGTCGAACTTCATCACGGGTCAGATCCTCGCCGCCGCGAGCACTGACGAACCGATGCCGAGTGTCCTGGCAGTCCCGCTAGACAAGTTGGTCGTGGGCCTGCTGGCGTTCTTCATCGTCTTCGGCGTGCTCGCCAAGGTCGCGCTGCCCAAGATCAAGGCAGCCCTCGAGGCCCGCACCGAGGCCATCGAGGGCGGCCTGCGCAAGGCCGAGGAGGCTCAGGCCGAGGCTCAGCGCGCCCTCGAGGAGTACCGCGCAGCGCTCGCGTCGGCCCGCGAGGAAGCGGCCGCCATCCGCACGCAAGCTCAGGCCGATCGCGCCGCGATCGTCGAGGAGGCGCGCGCTGAGGCGCGAGCCGCCGCAGCAGCGGTCACGGCCCAGGCCGAGGCCCAGCTCGCGGCCGAGCGCGCGCAGGCGACTTCGCAGCTCACCCGACAGGTGGGAGAGGTGGCCGTGGCGCTCGCGGGCAAGGTGGTGGGGCAGACCCTCACCGACGATGCGCGCGTCAAGGCGACCGTCGATTCCTTCCTCAGCGACCTGGAATCCCAGGTCGCGCAGCGGGAGGCGGGTCGCTGATGCTGGGTGCGAGTCGTAGCAGCCTTTCGGAGCTCTCCGACTGGCTCGATGGCCAGCGTGGCGCCGAGGGACTTGCCGGTCTCCCGGCCGAGCTCTTCTCGGTTGCTGATCTACTCGATCGCGAGAAGACGCTGCGCACGGCCCTCGCCGACTCTGGTCAATCGGCCGACTCGCGCTCCGAGCTCGCCGCGTCGCTGCTGGCGTCGCGGGTCAGCCCGCTCACCCTGCAGGTCGTGCAGGAGGCAGTACGCCGCCGCTGGTCGTCGGATGATGACTTCCTCGCCGGGATCGAGAGCCTCGCCGACCAGGCAGCCTTCATGGTGGCCGACGCGGCCGGGGATCTCGACGCGACGGAGGACGAGATCTTCCGCTTCGGGCGCGCGATCGACTCCTCACCGGACCTGCAGATGGCCCTCACCGATCCCTCCCTGTCCGCCCAGGCCAAGGCAGGCATCGTGGAGGACCTCCTGCGCGATCGCTCGACCGCAACCACCCGGCTCGTGCTCGGCTACTCCGTGGGCCATCTCCACGGTCGCCGGATCGATGCCGTCGTCGACGACCTCGCCGAGGCGGCCGCGCGACAGCGTCAGCGGATCGTCGCCGAGGTGCGCGTCGCGCAGCCGCTCGATGCGGAGCAGGAGCGGCGCCTCGCCGAGGCGCTCAGCGCCCTCAAGGGACGCCGGGTCCGCCTCAATGTCGCGATCGATCCCGCCGTCCTCGGCGGAGTCCACGTCACCGTGGGCGACGAGGTGATCGACGGCACAGTCTCAGCACGACTCGAACAAGCCCGGCGCACGATGCTCGGCTGATCGGCACACACCTAGTCACACACCCAGTCACACAGTCAGGCAAGCGAAAGATGTCGCCGAGAGCGACCGAAGAAGGAGAGCAGGCACCATGACGGAGCTGACGATCCGGCCGGACGAGATCCGGAGCGCGATCGAGCGAAACGTCGCGTCGTACTCGCCCACAACGGCCCGCGAAGAAGTTGGCCGCGTGATCGAGACAGGCGACGGGATCGCTCGCGTCGAGGGTTTGCACTCGGCGATGACCAATGAGCTCCTCGAGTTCGAAGGCGGCCTGCTTGGCGTCGCCCTCAACCTCGACGTGCGCGAGATCGGTGTCGTTCTCCTGGGTGACGGATCCAAGATCGAAGAGGGCCAGCCGGTGCGACGCACCGGCGAGGTGCTCTCGGTCCCCGTGGGCGATGCCTTCCTCGGTCGCGTGGTGGACCCGCTTGGCAACCCGATCGACGGCAAGGGCCCGATCGAGTCCGAGGGTCGCCGCGCCCTCGAGGTCCAGGCCCCCACGGTCGTCCAGCGCCAGCCGGTCACGGAGCCCATGCAGACGGGCATCAAGGCCATCGACGCCATGACCGCGATCGGTCGTGGCCAGCGTCAGCTCATCATTGGCGACCGCCAGACGGGCAAGACCGCCGTGTGTCTCGACACGATCATCAACCAGCGCTCCAACTGGGAGTCCGGGGACCCGAAGAAGCAGGTGCGCTGCATCTACGTCGCCATCGGCCAGAAGGGCTCGACCATCGCGTCGGTCAAGGGTGCGCTGGAGGAGTACGGCGCGATGGACTACACCACCATCGTCGCTGCTCCCGCGTCTGATCCCGCGGGCTTCAAGTACCTCGCTCCCTACACCGGGTCCGCGATCGGCCAGCACTGGATGTACCAGGGCAAGCACGTCCTCATCGTCTTCGACGACCTGTCCAAGCAGGCCGAGGCCTACCGCGCCGTGTCGCTGCTCCTGCGCCGCCCGCCGGGCCGCGAGGCCTATCCGGGCGACGTCTTCTACCTGCACTCTCGCTTGCTCGAGCGCTGCGCCAAGCTCAGCGACGAGTTGGGCGGCGGCTCGATGACGGGCCTGCCGATCATCGAGACCAAGGCCAACGACGTGTCGGCGTACATCCCGACCAACGTCATCTCCATCACCGATGGCCAGTGCTTCCTGGAGTCCGACCTCTTCAACTCGGGCGTGCGACCCGCCATCAACGTCGGCATCTCGGTGTCGCGCGTCGGCGGCTCGGCCCAGCCCAAGGCCATGAAGAAGGTGGCCGGCAGCCTGCGTCTCAACCTCGCGCAGTTCCGCGAGCTCGAGGCCTTTGCCGCCTTCGGCTCCGACCTCGACTCCGCCTCCAAGGCCCAGCTGGCCCGTGGCACGCGCCTGGTCGAGCTGCTCAAGCAGCCGCAGTACCAGCCGCAGCCGATGGAGCGCGAGGTCGTGTCGGTGTGGTCGGGCACAACGGGGCAGCTCGATGACGTCCCGGTCGAGGACATCCGCCGCTTCGATGCGGAGTTCCTCGACTACATCCAGCGCGAGCAGCCGGGCATCTTCGAGACGATCCGCCAGACCTCGGACCTGTCCGATGACACGGTCACGACGCTGACGGCATCCATCAACGCCTTCAAGCGCCAGTTCACGACGCACACCGGCGAGATGCTCATCAAGGACGAGCCCGTGGCGGCTCTCTCCGAGGAGGACATCGACCCGACGCAGATCACGCGGACGCGGCGGGCGTAGGCGAGGGTCAGGGAGAGACGTCATGGGTGCGCAGCTGAGGGTCTTCCGCCGACGGATTCGCTCCGTCCAGGCGACGAAGAAGATCACCAAGGCCATGGAGCTGATCGCGTCGTCACGCATCGTGAAGGCGCAGCAGCGCCTCGAGGCGTCCACGCCGTACCTCATCCAGCTCACCCAGGCCGTCTCCGCCGCGGCGAGCCACGCCAGCGACATCGGCAATCACCCGCTGGTCCGGGCGCCTGAGGTGCGCGATCGCGCGGCGGTGCTGGTTGTCACCGCCGACCGCGGTCTTGCCGGTGCGTACTCCGCCAACGCCATCCGCGAGGCGGCAGCGCTCACCCGCCTGCTCAATGAGCAGGGCCTCGACGTGACCCCCTACGTCGTCGGCCGCAAGGGCGTCGCGTGGTACCGCTTCCGCGGCATCCCGATGGGCGGGCAGTACACCGGCTTCACCGACCAGCCGACATACGCCGACGCCCGCAGGATCGGCGACGACCTCCTGCAGGCATTCCTCACGCCCGAGTCCGAGGGTGGCATCGACGAGATCCACATCGTCTACACGCACTTCGTCAACATGGCCGTGCAGCAGGTGCGCGTGCGCCGGGTGCTGCCGCTCGAGATCGTCGACGAGGTCGTGGAGACCAAGTCGGGGGAGTCCCTGCCCTTCCCGCTCTACGAGTTCGAGCCCGGCGCAGACACCGTCCTCGACGCCCTGCTGCCCCGCTACATCGACCACGCCGTCTACACCGCGCTGCTCATGTCGGCCGCCTCAGAGCATGCGGCCCGACGTCGTGCGATGAAGTCCGCGACGGACAACGCCGAGGACCTCATCCGCTCCCTGACCCGGCAGGCCAACCAGGCCCGCCAGGCCGAGATCACCCAGGAGATCAGCGAGATCGTCGGCGGGGCCGACGCCCTCGCCTCCGCGTAGACCCCGCTAGCCGACCGCACGAACCGAAGGAAAGAGGAACGACATGACCGCCACGATGGACCAGGCGACCGCCCACGCGAAGGCACCCGGTGTCGGACGCGTCGCCCGCGTCACCGGCCCCGTCGTCGACGTGGAGTTCCCCGTCGAGGCGATGCCCGAGCTCTTCAACGCGCTCAACGTCGACGTGTCCTTCGACCAGGGCGAGGAGGGCGGCGGCACCCGCATGCTGACCCTCGAGGTCGCCCAGCACATCGGCGACAACATGGTGCGCACGATCTCCATGCAGCCCACCGATGGCCTCGTCCGCGGCGCCGAGGTGCGCGACACAGGAGCTCCCATCTCCGTGCCCGTCGGCGAGATCACCAAGGGCCACGTGTGGAACACCCTCGGCGAGCCGCTCGACGTCGACAAGTCCACCCTGGACATCAAGGAGCGCTGGGGCATCCACCGTGCGGCACCCGCCTTCGATCAGCTCGAGTCCAAGACCGAGGTCTTCTCCACGGGCATCAAGGTCATCGACCTCCTCACCCCCTACGTCAAGGGCGGCAAGATCGGCCTCTTCGGCGGCGCCGGCGTGGGCAAGACGGTCCTCATCCAGGAGATGATCTACCGCGTCGCAGAGAACTTCGGTGGCGTGTCGGTCTTCGCCGGTGTGGGGGAGCGCACCCGCGAGGGCAATGACCTCTTCCTCGAGATGACCGAGTCGGGCGTCATCGACAAGACGGCCCTGGTCTTCGGCCAGATGGACGAGCCGCCGGGCACGCGCCTTCGCGTCGCGCTGACGGCGCTCACGATGGCGGAGTACTTCCGCGATGTCGAGAAGCAGGACGTCCTGCTCTTCATCGACAACATCTTCCGCTTCACCCAGGCAGGCTCCGAGGTGTCGACGCTGCTCGGCCGCATGCCCTCGGCCGTGGGGTACCAGCCCACGCTGGCTGACGAGATGGGCATGCTCCAGGAGCGCATCACCTCCACGCGTGGCCACTCGATCACCTCTCTGCAGGCGATCTACGTCCCCGCTGACGACCTCACCGACCCTGCGCCGGCCACCACCTTCGCGCACCTCGATGCCACGACCGTGCTCTCGCGTCCCATCTCCGAGCTCGGCATCTACCCCGCGGTGGACCCGCTCGACTCCACGTCGCGCATCCTTGACCCGCGCTACGTCGGCGAGGAGCACTACGCCGTGGCCGCGCGCGTCAAGGAGATCCTCCAGCGCTACAAGGACCTCCAGGACATCATCGCCATTCTCGGCATGGACGAGCTCTCCGAGGAAGACAAGATCATCGTCAACCGGGCGCGCCGTATCCAGCGCTTCCTGTCGCAGAACATGTTCGTCGCCGAGGCCTTCACCGGTCAGCCCGGCTCCTTTGTGCCGGTCGAGGAGACGATTGCGTCGTTCAGGGCCCTGTGCGACGGCCAGTACGACCACATCCCCGAGCAGGCGTTCTTCATGTGCGGCGGCATCGAGGACGTCGAGGCCAAGGCGGCTCAGCTCGCCAAGGAGTCCTGATCGTGGCGGAACTCAAGGTCGCCCTCGTCTCGGCCGAGCGCTCCATCTGGCAGGGCGCGGCCAAGAGCGTCGTGGCCAAGACGCCGGACGGCGAGATCGGCATCCTGCCGGGTCACTCGCCGGTGCTCGCCCTGCTGCTGGACGCGCCGCTGCGCATCGAGACCACTGAGGGCACCAAGGTGCTCGTCGCGGTCCACGGAGGGTTCTTCTCCGTCGACTCCGACCAGGTCAACGTCATCGCCGAGACTGCCGAGCTGGCCGAGGAGATCGATATCGAGCGCGCCAAGGCTGCCCTCGAGCGCGCGAAGGCCGCCGCTGCTGACGACGACCCGGCCGCGCAGGCGGCCAAGCGCGCCGAGACTCGGCTCGCTGTCGCCGTCGGCTCCCGCTAGTCGCGCCCGCCGCCGGGCTTCCACAGCACGTCACCCGCGTCGTCGACGTTGGCGCAGCGCGCGAGGATGAACAGCAGGTCCGAGAGCCGATTGAGGTAGTGGGCCGTCAGCGGGTTGATCGAGTCGCCGTACTCCTCGATCGCCCGCCACGTGGCACGCTCGGCACGTCGCGCGACGGTCCGGGCGACGTGCAACTGCGCGGCTCCCAGGCTGCCGCCCGGCAGGATGAAGGACCTCAGGGGCTCGAGCCGCGCGTTGTAGGCATCGCACGCCTTCTCCAGGCGCTCGACATAGTCGGGCGTGATGCGCAGGGGCGGGTACTGAGGGTTCGGCACGATCGGCGTGCACAGGTCGGCGCCGACGTCGAACAGGTCGTTCTGCACACCGGTGAGCAGCTCGACGATGTCGGCATCCAGGCCCCCAGAGGCGAGGGCCACGCCCAGGCTGGAGTTGGCCTCGTCGACGTCGGCGTAGGCCTCCAGGCGCAGATCGGTCTTGCTCGTGCGCGACATATCGCCGAGCGAGGTCGTGCCGTCGTCGCCCGTCCGGGTGTAGATGCGCGTGAGATTGACCATGCCACGACCCTAGGGGACGCGCGGGAGCGCCGCGAGGCGGCAGAGGTCATGTCGGTCGGTCGCCCCTAGCATGATCCCCGTGGAAGCCCTGCGTGTCGTCGGCGGATGCCGCCTGGACGGCGAGGTTGCTGTCACCGGGGCCAAGAACAGCGTCCTGAAGCTCATGGCCGCGGCGCTCCTGGCCCCGGGGAGCACCACCCTGCGCAACGTCCCGGACATCCTCGACGTCGAGATCATGGCCGAGTTGCTGCGCCGACTGGGCTGCGAGGTGTCTCACGAGGCGCACACGGGCACCGTGCTCATCGAGGTGCCCGAGGCGCTCGAGCATCGAGCCGACTACGACCTCGTTCGTCGCATGCGCGCCTCCATCACCGTGCTGGGCCCGCTCCTCGCGCGCTGCGGCGTCGTCGACGTCGCGCTGCCCGGCGGCGACAACATCGGATCCCGCGGCCTGGACATGCACATCGGCGGCCTCCAGCGGATGGGAGCGCAGGTGACGAGCGAGCATGGCTACCTCATCGCTCGCGCCGACGCGGGCCTGCGCGGAGCGAACGTGTGGCTGGACTTCCCCAGTGTCGGCGCGACGGAGACGCTGCTGATGGCCGCAGTCACCGCGCGCGGTCGGACGGTCATCGACAACGCCGCGCGCGAGCCCGAGATCGTCGACATCTGCTCCATGCTCACCCGGATGGGGGCTCGCATCGACGGGATCGGGACCTCGACCCTGGAGATCGAGGGCGTCGCAGGGCTCGCGCCGGTCGAGCACGCCACGGTCGGCGACCGCATCGTCGCGGGCACGTGGGCCGTCGCCGCCGCCATGACCCGCGGGGATGTCACGGTCCGGCGAGCCGACCCCGAGCACCTGGAGATCGCGCTCGACAAGCTGGCGACCGCGGGGGCGCAGGTCACGGTCATGTCGGACGGTTTCCGCGTCCAGATGGATGAGCGGCCCAGGGCGGTCGACATCGTGACGCTGCCCTACCCGGGCTTCCCCACGGACCTGCAGCCTCAGTTCATTGCGCTGAACGCGATCGCGGAGGGCGCGGCGCTGGTCACCGAGAACCTCTTCGAGGCGCGCTTCCGCTTCGTCCACGAACTCGTGCGCCTCGGCGCCGACGTGCAGACCGAGGGGCACCACGCGCTCGTGCGCGGGCGCGCGGTGCTGAGCGGGGCGCCGGTGGAGGCCACGGACATCCGCGCGGGCGCCGGGCTCGTGCTGGCCGGGCTGGTGGCCGAGGGCGAGACCACGGTCCACGAGGTCCACCACATCGATCGTGGCTACGCGGGCTTCGTCGATGACATGCGCGCGCTGGGCGCCGACGTCACGCGCATCGTGCTTCCCGGCTAGCGACCGCTCAGGCAGGCCTTCGCTCGGGCCTCGTCGCCGGGCCACACCATCACCCGGGGGCCATCGAGGGTCTGGGCGAGCGTGGCCTTGATGCCCGCATCCTCCAGCTGTCGCCGCATGATCTCGCCCTCGACGTAGGACGGAGGTGTCGCGACCGGCACGAGCAGGCCGTAGTCGCTGGTCGCGCCCTGGCGCGGGGGGGCCGCGACGACCGACACCCCGCGGCGGAAGGCCCAGCGCAGCAGCAGGATGAGCACGCCGAGGAAGAGGAAGGCCATGATCGGCCCGATGGCATAGGAGTACGACGTGCCCACGCCCCCATGGTGGGGCACCCGGATCAACCTCGCCACCGCGGGTTACCGCTCGGTAGGGTTGGCGCGTGGACCGGCCGAGGGACAAGCCCTGGATCATGCGCACGTACGCCGGGCATTCCTCCCCGGCGGAGTCCAATGCGCTCTACCGCCGCAATCTCGCCAAGGGCCAGACGGGCCTCTCGGTGGCCTTCGACCTGCCCACCCAGACGGGCTACGACCCTGACAGCCCCATGGCGGCGGGCGAGGTGGGCAAGGTGGGTGTGCCCGTCGCGCACCTCGGCGACATGCGCAGGCTCTTCGACGGGATCCCGCTCGGGACGATGAACACGTCGATGACCATCAATGCCACG
Organism: uncultured Actinomyces sp.; assembly: GCA_964537955.1. Taxonomy (GTDB): domain Bacteria; phylum Actinomycetota; class Actinomycetes; order S36-B12; family S36-B12; genus Mxb001. The sequence continues at coordinate 13,366 of CAZICY010000013.1, forward strand.
GCCATGTGGCTCTACTCCCTCTACGTCGTCGCCGCGGAGGAGCAGGGCGTCGCCGAGGCCGACATCCAGGGCACGACGCAGAACGACATCATCAAGGAGTACCTGTCCAGGGGCACCTACATCTTCCCGCCGCGACCCTCCCTGCGTCTCATCACCGACATGATCGTGCACACGGTCCAGCATGCGCCCCAGTGGAATCCCATCAACATCTGCAGCTACCACCTCCAGGAGGCGGGAGCCACTCCGGTCCAGGAGATCGCGTTCGCTATGGCGACCGCGATCGCGGTGCTCGATGGCGTGCGCGACTCGGGCCAGGTGCCGCCTGAGCGATTCGGCGAGGTCGTGGCTCGGATGTCCTTCTTCGTCAACGCGGGGGTGCGCTTCATCGAGGAGATGGCCAAGATGCGCGCCTTCGTGCGCATCTGGGACCAGGTGACCCTCGAGAGGTACGGCGTCACCGACCCCAAGCAGCGACGCTTCCGGTACGGCGTACAGGTCAACTCGCTCGGGCTCACCGAGGCGCAGCCGGAGAACAACGTCCAGCGCATCGTGCTGGAGATGCTCGCGGTCACCCTCTCCAAGGACGCCCGCGCCCGCGCCATCCAACTGCCCGCGTGGAACGAGGCGCTCGGCCTGCCCCGGCCATGGGACCAGCAGTGGTCGCTGCGCATCCAGCAGGTGCTGGCGGAGGAGACTGACCTGCTCGAGTACGACGACATCTTCGCCGGCTCCCACGTGGTCGAGGAACTCGTGGAGCGCCTGGTGGCCGACGCGCGCGCCGAGATGGCGCGGATCGAGGAGATGGGCGGAGCGGTCGCGGCGATCGAGAGCGGCTACATGAAGTCCGAGCTCGTGCAGGCCCACGCGGCGCGGCGCGCGCGCGTGGAGTCGGGCGATCAGGTCATCGTGGGCGTCAATAGGCACCTGGAGTCCGAGCCCAATCCCATGCTCGCGGACCTCGAGTCCGCCATCCAGTCCGTCGATCCCGCCGTGACAGCGCAGGCAATCGAGGGGGTCGCGCGCTGGCGCCGAGAGCGTGACGAGCACGAGGTGGCTGCGGCCCTCGCCGGACTGTGCGCCGCGGCTGAGGCCGATGCCAACCTCGTGCCTGCCTCCCTGGCCTGCGCGCGAGCGGGGGTGACCACGGGGGAATGGGCGGACGCGCTCCGCGGCGTCTTCGGCGAGTTCCGCGCTCCCACGGGCGTGACGCCGTCCATCGTCGCGGGATCCCCCACCGACGAGCTGCGCGTCGTGCGCGAGGCCGTGCAGACCACGAGTGGCGAGCTCGGCACGCGATTGCGCTTCCTCGTCGCGAAGCCCGGACTCGACGGCCACTCCAACGGGGCCGAGCAGATCGCCGTCCGCGCGCGTGATGCAGGCTTCGAGGTGATCTACCAGGGAATCCGACTCACCCCCGAGCAGATCGTCGCCGCGGCGGTCGACGAGGACGTCGACGTCGTGGGCATCTCGATCCTCTCCGGATCGCACCGGGAGCTGGTGCCGGTCGTGGTCGATGGACTGAGGGCTGCGGGCATGGACGACACGGTGGTCGTCGTGGGGGGGATCATCCCGGATGCGGACGCCGACTACCTGCGCGAGCGAGGCGTCGCCGCGGTCTTCACGCCCAAGGACTACGACGCCACGGCCATCATGGCCGCCGTCCTCGCCGAGGTCAGGTCCGCCCGCGGTCTCGCGCCGGCCGCGCGATGAGGATCGTCGTCGCGCGCTGCACCGTCGACTACGCCGGACGCCTCACGGCGCACCTGCCCGAGGCCGTCCGCGTGCTGATGATCAAGGCGGATGGCTCCGTGCTGGTCCACGCCGACGGCGGCTCCTACAAGCCGCTCAACTGGATGAGTCCGCCGTGCGCCCTGGCCATCGACGATCAAGACGAGCACCAGTCCTGGGTCGTCACCAACAAGGGTGGCGAGACGCTCACCATTCGCGTCCTCGAGGTGCACCACGACTCTCAACACGAACTCGGTGTCGATCCCGGCCTGGTCAAGGACGGCGTCGAAGCGCACTTGCAGCAGTTGCTCGCCGAGCATGTCGAGACCCTGGGCGCTGGCTGGTCGCTCGTGAGGCGGGAGTACCCCACGGCCATCGGTCCGGTGGACCTGATGTGCCGAGACGCCTCAGGGGGCGCTGTGGCAGTGGAGATCAAGCGCCGGGGCGAGATCGACGGAGTGGAGCAGCTCACTCGCTACCTCGAGCTGCTCAACCGCGACCCGCTGCTCGCACCCGTTGCCGGCGTCTTCGCCGCCCAGGAGATCAAGCCGCAGGCGCGCACCCTGGCCGAGGACCGCGGGATCAGGTGCGTCGTCCTGGACTACGCCGCCCTGCGGGGGATCGACGACTCGGAGGCGCGGCTCTTCTGAGCGAGCGGGATGGGAGACTGAGCGCATGGAGATCAAGGCGGTCGGAGTGGTGGGCCTGGGCACCATGGGCGCCGGCATTGCCGAGGTGTGCGCCCGGTACGGCTACCGCGTGCTGGCGATAGAGCCCGACGCAGACTCCCTCGAGCGAGGTCGCGTATCCATCGCTCGTTCGACCGAGCGCGCTGTCGCGCGCGGCAAGCTCACCGAGGCGGAGCGCGAGGAGATGCTCGCGCGGATCACCTTCTCCACGCAGCTGGAGGATCTCGCCGCGGCCGATCTCGTCGTCGAAGCGATCCCCGAGGATCTCGATGCCAAGCGGGATCTCTTCGGCAGGCTCGACAAGATCGCGCCTGCGCATGCGATCCTCGCCTCCAACACGTCGTCACTGTCGGTCACTGAGATCGCCGTGGCGACCAGCCGCCCCGCTCAGGTGGTAGGGCTGCACTTCTTCAATCCCGCGCCGGTGCAGGCATTCGTCGAGGTCGTGCGCACCGTCGTCACCGATCCCGCCGTCGTCGACGACCTGGTCGCCCTGGCTCGCTCACTGGGTAAGGAGCCCGTCGTCATCGGCGACCGGGCCGGCTTCATCGCCAACGCCCTGCTCTTCGGCTATCTCAACCAGGCGGTCTCGATGTACGAGGCGAACTACGCCTCTCGCGAGGACATCGACGCCGCCATGCGCCTGGGCTGCGGCTATCCCATGGGACCGCTCGCCCTGCTTGACCTCATCGGCCTCGACACGGCGTACCAGATCCTCGACACGATGTATCGCCAGAGCCGCGATCGCCTGCACGCGCCTGCGCCCATCCTCAAGCAGATGGTGACCGCGGGGCTCAAGGGCCGCAAGACCGGGCGCGGCTTCTACGCCTACGCCGCCCCCAACTCCCCTGAGGTCGTGGAGGACGGCGCCGCTGCCGGCGCCGAATCGGGCGTCGAGCCGCTCGCCGTGCGCAGTGTGGGCGTCGTGGGCTCGGGGACGATGGCGACCGGCATCGCGGAGGTGCTCGCCAAGGGCGGGTTCGACGTCACCCTCGTGGCCCGCTCGGAGTCGAGCCTTGCCCGTGCGCTCGCAGCTCTCGACAAGTCGCTCGAGAAGGCGGTGCAGCGGGGCAAGCTCGAGGCCGACGATCGCGACGCGATCCGCTCGCGCGTGACGGGATCCAGCAGTCTCGATGTCCTCGCCCAAGCCGACCTCGTCGTGGAGGCGGTCGTCGAGGAGATCAGCGTCAAGACGGCGCTCTTCGAGAACCTCGACGAGATCTGCAAGCCCGGGGCGATCCTCGCCACGACCACGTCGAGCCTGCCTGTCATCGAACTGGCGGCCGTGACCTCGCGCCCCCAGGACGTCGTCGGGCTCCACTTCTTCAACCCCGCTCCCGTGATGCGCCTGGTCGAGGTCGTGCGCACGGTCTCCACCTCGCCGGTCGCGCTGGCGACAGCGGTCGACGTGACGCAGCGTGCCGGCCGACATCCGGTGGTGTGCGGCGATCGGGCTGGTTTCATCGTCAATGCGCTCCTCTTCCCCTATCTCAACGATGCGATCGGCATGCTCGAGGCCAACTACGCCACCGCTGACGACATCGATCTCGCGATGAAGAAGGGCTGCGGCTATCCCATGGGCCCCTTCGAGCTCCTCGACGTCGTCGGCCTTGACGTCTCCCTCGCTATTCAGCAGACCCTCTACCGCGAGTTCCGGGAGCCCGGCTTCGCGCCGGCGCCGCGACTGGAGCATCTCGTCACGGCGGGCTACCTCGGCCGCAAGACCGGCCGCGGCTTCCGCAGCTACGAGTAGACGTGGGTCGCCGCCGCCCGGCTCGCAAGCCGACCGCCCCTCGCGCGGACGTGCTCGAGGAGCACCCCGACGGCGACTTCTACGTCCGGCCCATCACGGGTTCGTCCTCGACGAAGGCCTACCGCTGCCCGGGCTGCGATCACGAGATCCTGCCCGCCACCCCGCACATCGTCGCCTGGCCGGCGGATCGGGGCGCCGAGGAGCGCCGGCACTGGCACACGCCCTGCTGGAAGGCCCGCGGCAGGCGGGGGCCCACACGATGACATCGGCTGCGGGAGAGGAGATCCGGGCGGCCAGCGTCCTGCCCGCCGACCGCCGCGCGATCGAACTGGTGACCGGGGACGGCCTGCGCCTGGTGGGGGAGGCGGCGTTGCCTGCGGGACGACCGCCTCAGGCGACGCTGGTGTGCGCTCACCCGCTGCCCACGCACGGCGGGATGATGGACAGCCACCTGCTGCGCAAGGCTGCCTGGCGACTGCCGGCTCTGGCGGACGTCGCGGTGATTCGCTTCAACACTCGCGGCACGTCCGCGGCGGCAGGAACGAGCGAGGGCGCCTTCGATTCCTGCGAAGGCGAGGGCCTGGACCTCGCTGCCGCCGTGGAATGGGCGCGCGAGCAGGGACTGCCCGAGCCGTGGCTCCTGGGCTGGTCCTTCGGCAGCGACGTGGTGCTCCGGCACGGAGTGGGACTGGACCCCGCCGGGGTCATCGCGGTGTCCCCGCCCCTGCGATACACGACGCCGGAGGAGTTGGCCCGCTGGAACGACGTGGAATGTCCCCTCGTCTGCCTCGTGCCGGAGAACGACGACTACCTGCGCCCGGAAGCGGCTCGGGAGCGTTTCGCGATCGTGCCGAGGGCCGAGATCGTCGTGGGCGAGGAGATGGGGCACCTGTGGGTCGGCGAGCCCGCGGTGCGTACCGTGCTCGCTGAGGTGGTCGCCCGGATGCGTCCGGGACAGCCGCCGCTGGACTGGCACTGGCCGGACGACCGGGCACGGGCCGAGGGAGCGATGGAGAGGTGGACCGACCTATGAGCTTCGACCTCACGGGCAAGAGGGCCCTGGTCACGGGGGCATCGCGTGGCATCGGGCGGGGCATTGCCCTTGCCTACGCGCGCGCGGGCGCCGACGTGGCGCTGCTGGCGCGCAATGCCGAGCTGCTCGCGCAGGTCGCCGGGGAGGTCCAGGCCCTGGGCCGGCGAGCTGTCGTGGCGACCGCAGATGTGCTCGATGCCGAGGCGACCCGGGCGGCGACGGCCGGGGCGATCGACGCCCTAGGCGGCCTGGACATCCTCGTCAACAACGCCGGCGGCAACTCCTTCTCCGCGCCGGTCGCGCAGATGCGCATGAGCGGATGGGAGAAGACGCTGCGCCTGAACCTCGACTCCATCGTCCACATCACCCAGGAGAGCCTGCCCGCGCTCGGTGACGGCGGGGGCGCGATCGTCAACGTCTCGTCGGTCGCCGGGCTCCGGGGTGCCCCGACGATGGCGCACTACGGTGCTGCCAAGGCAGCCCTCATCTCGTTCACCCAGTCCCTCGCCGTGGAGACCGCGTGGATGGGGGTGCGCGTCAATGCGCTCGTCCCCGGTTGGATCGAGACGGACCTCACCGACTTCCTCCGAGCGAGCGACGAAGCCGAGCGCGCCGCGCTCGCCCGCGTGCCCATGCAGCGCTGGGGTCGCGTGGAGGAGATCGCGGAGCCGGCGGTCTTCCTCGCCAGCGACGCTGCCGCCTTCATGACGGGCCAGGTCCTCGTCGTCGACGGCGGCCTGTCGGCGATGCCCTAGCGGGATGGCACGCGTCCTGCTGCTACACGCATTCCCCTTCGACGGATCGATGTGGGATGACGTGGCGAGCCGCCTGCGGGCGCAGGGACACGAGGTGATGGCGCCGGACCTGCGTGGCTTCGGGAGCGCGGGCTTGGGCAATCATGGGCCATCGATCGATCTGCTCGTCGACGACATGATCAGCGTGCTGGGCGAGCGCCCTGCCGTGATCGCGGGATGCTCCATGGGCGGCTATGTCGCACTGGGAATCGCCGCGCGCCGACCGGATCTGGTCGCTGCCCTTGCGCTCGTGGACACCAAGGCGACGGCTGACTCCGACGCGGCGCGGGCCCATCGCGAGCGCGTCGCCTCGCAGGCTGAGGCCGGCGACGACTGGAGCGCAGGGATGATCGACGGCCTGCTTGGCGACACGACGCGGAAGACGCGCCCGGCAGTGGTCGGGCGCGTGGAGGAATCGCTGTCCCGGGCGCCCCGCGACAGCGTGGCGTGGGCCCAGCGCGCGATGGCGGGCCGACCCGATGCGCGGGGCGCCCTGGCCATGCTCACCGCGCCCGTCGTAGTGGTCATGGGCGAGGAGGACACCATGAGCCCGCGTGCGGAGCAGGATCTCATCCTCGAGGTAACGCCCCAGGCGACCTGGATCCCGGTGCCCGGTGCCGGACACCTCACGCCCCTGGAGGCACCGGAAGCCGTGGCCGCGGCCATCCTCGGTCTCGTGGCGGCCGACTAGTCCGCCTTGCTCGGATCCATGCCGACGGCACGCATGATCTCGCGCACGAACGCCTTGATCCCCGATGGCCATTGGGGATGGGTGCCGTCACTCACGAAGTACTCCGGATTGTCCTCGGACACGGCGTACCAATCAGCGATGACCGCATTGGGGTAGTCGGGGACGACCTTGGCGATGAGCTCGTTGTTGGGCTCCATCCACGACCGCGGGACATTGGTGTTGACGACGACGACCCTCTCGCGATCACTGAGGATGTCGAGCATCTCCCGGAGTTGGTCCTCGGTGACGAAGCCGTTGGTGCCGGTGTGAATGACGACGGTCGGGGCGAGGAGGTCCTTGCGCGAGAGGCGCTTCACGCGCTCGAGGACCCCGGATGCCTGGCGGCTGACCTCGGCATCGACCTTGCTGCCGTCGATCTTGGCCATGAGCTGGCTGGCCACGCCCAGCATCACCGAGTCGCCGATCGCGGTGAGAGCGCCGTTGGAGTTTGTGGGCAGGCCGTCGGCCGAGGGCGTGGCTGGCTTGCCCTCGCCCTCGGGGGACGGGCTCGCCGACGCGGCCGGGCTGGGGGCGGTGCCAGGCTCGTCGATGAGGATCTCCGTGGGGCCGCCGTCGTCGATGCCGATGGCGGCGGCCACGTCCGCGGGGATGGCCTGGTCCACCGGCTTGGCTGTCGCGAGGCCCGCGCCCATGAGGCCGAGCGCGGCGATCGCCACCCCGCTGCTCGCGAGGACGCGCCGGCGCAGGTAGGCGCGCTCGTCGGGCTCGGCCTCGCGCCAGCGCGTGATGAACGCGCCGATCGCTCCGCGCCGGATGGGGATCTCGACGTATCGGTAGGAGATCTCGGCGACGAGGAAGGTCAGTCCGAGTCGCAGCGCGAGCAGTGCTGGGCCATCGAGGGGGATGTCGAGATCCGGACGCGTGATGACGTAGATGGGCCAGTGGTAGAGGTAGAGGCCGTAGGAGCGCTGGCCGATGTAGCGCCACGGCTGCGAGCCGATCATGCGGCCGAAGGGCGCTCCGGGGTGGCTGGCCGCCGCGATCAGCACGCACACGACGGCGGAGAGCACGAGGAAGCCGCCGCGGTAGAGGAAGTTGGAGTACTCGCCCACCTGCCAGAAGAAGTAGATGACGACGAGCAGGGCCGCGATGCCGATCCCGGTGATGAGTGCCTTGGCGCCCGCGGTGAGGTGGGTGGACAGGCGCCCCGGTCGCCACACCATCGCGAGGGCGGCACCCAGCAGCAGCCCCATGATGTGGCTGTCGGAGCCGAAGTAGGCGCGACTGGGATCGGCCTCCTGCGGGTAGCCGTTGGTGATGGCGAGGAAGGCCATCCACGCGGTCGAGGCGAGCGCCCCGGCGACGGCGGCGTAGAACACGCCGCGTCGCCCACGCCACTTCAGCAGGATCAGCGTGAGCGCGGGCCAGACGAGATAGAACTGCTCCTCGACTGCCAGCGACCACAGGTGCTGCAGGAAGGGCGGGCGTCCGATGGCCTCGAAGTAGGAGGCATCGGAGATGATGAACCACCAGTTGGTCACGTAGAACAGCGAGGCGATGGCGTCGGCGCGGAAGGTGGCGGCGGAGTCTCGGTAGATGAAGGCGGCGAGCATGCCGACGATGACGAGCATGAGCAGCAGCGCCGGGAGCAGGCGCCGCGCGCGGGCGATGTAGAACCTCTTGAAGTCGATGCGCCCGGACCGCGAGTACTCCTCGACGATCAATGTCGTGATGAGGAATCCCGACAGCACGAAGAACACGTCGACGCCGAGGAATCCGCCCCGCATCCAGGTGAGGTCGCCGTGGTAGAGCAAGACGCCGAGGACGGCCAGGGCGCGGATGCCGTCGAGGCCGGGCAGATAGCCCATCTCGCCCGCCCGGCGACCGCGGTCGAGGTGCCAGGGCTGGCGGTCGGTGATCTGGCCTGTGGCCACCGTCGCCCCTTCCGCGTCCCGTGAGCGCGCCGCCGGGGCGCGCGGGGCGGCGGCACCGCCCGAGTCATCGTACGTGGCGGACCGCCGTTAAGCCCCGGCGAAACGGGTGATCGCGGGCAGGTGTCGCTCCCGCATCTGGGTATCGCTTACGCCCAGCCCCTCCTCGGGCGCCAGGCACAGGACGCCGACCTTGCCTTGGTGCGCGTTGCGGTGCACCTCGTAGGCGGCCTGTCCGGCCCCTTCGAGCGGGAAGGTCTTGGAGAGGGTGGGATGCACCAGTCCTCGTGCGACGAGGCGGTTGGCCTCGTATGCCTCGCGGTAGTTTGCGAAGTGGGAGCCGACGATGCTCTTGAGGTTCATCCACAGGTAGCGATTGTCGTACTCATGCATGTACCCGGATGTGGATGCGCACGTGGTGATGGTGCCGCCCTTGCGCGTGACGTAGACGCTGGCGCCGAAGGTCTCGCGGCCGGGATGCTCGAAGACGATGTCGACATCCTCACCGCCGGTGAGTTCGCGGATCCGCTTGCCCAGCCGCTGCCACTCCTTGGGGTCCTGCGTGTGCTCGTCCTTCCAGAAGCGGTAGTCCTCCGCTTTCCGATTGATGATGAGCTCAGCCCCCATGGCCCGACACAGCTCAGCCTTGTCCTCACTCGACACGACGCAGATCGGGATGGCGCCGCCGTTGATGGCGTACTGCGTCGCGTAGGAGCCCAGGCCCCCGGTGGCACCCCAGATGAGCACGAAGTCGCCCTGCTTCATGCCCGCGCCATTGCGTGAGACGAGCTGGCGGTATGCGGTGGAGTTCACCAGGCCGGGAGCCGCCGCCTCCTCCCAGGTGAGGTGGGCGGGCTTGGGCAGGAGCTGGTTGGACTTCACCAGCGCGATCTCCGCGAGCCCGCCGAAATTGGTCTCGAAACCCCAGATGCGCTGCTCCGGGTCGAGCATCGAGTCGTTGTGGCCGAGGGGGCTCTCGAGATCGACGGAGAGGCAGTGCGCGACGACCTCGTCACCGGGCTTCCATGCGTTGACGCCAGGGCCTACGCGCAGCACCACGCCCGACGCGTCCGACCCGATGATGTGGTAGGGCAGGGCGTGGCGCTTGGCCAGGTCGTTCGTGCGCGCGTATCGCTCGAGGAGCCCGAAAGTGGAGACGGGCTCGAAAATCGTCGACCACACCGTGTTGTAGTTCATCGAACTCGCCATGACGGCGATGAGTGCCTCTCCCGGGCCCGGCTCGGGGAGCGGTACCTGATCCAGATGCACCGAGCGGCGCGGGTCCTTCTCTGCGGAGGGCACCCCGTCGAAGATCTCGACCTCGTCCTTGTGCACCGTCACCGCGCGATAGGAGCTGGGAAGGTCGATGCTGCCGACGTCGCCGGCGTGCCCCGACACGATCGCATCCCGAATCTCATCCACGGAGGCCTCCCTGCCTGCCCGTCGACATCGGCGGCCGTGGCCGCTTAACGATCGTTCATGCTAGTGGCCGTGGGCTTCACCTGTCGCGGGCTCCACCAGCTCGATGAGGACGCCCCCGCAGTCCTTGGGATGGGCGAAGTTCACGCGGGAGCCGGCCGTCCCCGACTTGGGGGCGTCGTAGAGCATGCGCACCCCGGCCGCGCGCAGGCGGTCGGCGGCCACCTCGATGTCATCGACGGCGTAGGCGATCTGCTGGATGCCCGGGCCCTGGCGCTCGAGGAACTTGCCGATGGGGGAGTCGGGGCGCAGCGGCGCCAGGAGCTGGATGTGGGCATCGCCCACGGCGAGCATCGCCTCACGCACCCCCTGCTCCTCATTGACCTCCTCGTGGACCACCTCGACCCCGAATGCGTCGGCGTAGAAGCGAATGGCGGCGTCGAGGTCGGGTACGGCGATCCCGACGTGGTCGATGCGCGTGATCACCGGGTCGCTCGACATGGCTCCTCCTCGGGGTCTGGCTGTGGGTGCGGGGCTGGCGCCCGGCCCTCGCTAGGGTGAGCCCATCGTCGCAAGCGCCCCGGCGGGGCGCGCTCGGAGGTGTCATGTCCGTCATCGTCGCGGGAGCTCGCACCCCCATGGGGCGCCTCCTCGGAGCCTTCACGGGCCTGTCGGCCAGTGACCTGGGCGGCACGGCCATCAAGGCGGCGCTTGAGCGCGCCGGAGTCAGCCCCGACCAGGTCGACTACGTGATCATGGGGCAGGTGCTGCAGGCGGGCACCGGCCAGATCACGGCACGGCAGGCGGCGGTGAAGGCCGGCATCGGCATGGAGGTCCCGGCGCTCACCATCAACAAGGTGTGCCTGTCCGGCCTGGACGCCATCGCGCTCGCCGACCAGTTGATCCGCGCGGGCGAGTTCGACATCGTCGTCGCCGGCGGCATGGAGTCGATGACCAATGCTCCGCACCTGCTCACGGGATCTCGCGAAGGCGTGAAGTACGGCAACTGGTCCCTTGTCGACTCGATGGCGTTCGACGGGCTCACCTGCGCCTTCGACCAGTGCGCGATGGGCGAGTCGACCGAGGGCTACAACTCCCGCTACGGCCTCACGCGCGAGGATCAGGACGCCTTCGCCGCGCGGTCTCACCAGCTCGCCGCTGCAGCCCAGGCCGCAGGTCGCTTCGACGACGAGATCGCCGCCGTGGAGATCCCCCAGCGCAAGGGCGATCCCATCGTCGTCACCCGTGACGAGGGCATTCGGCCGGAGACGACCGTCGAATCCCTCTCGGGGTTGCGCCCCGCCTTCGCCAAGGACGGCACGATCACGGCCGGTTCGGCGTCGCAGATCTCCGACGGGGCCGCAGCCGTCGTCGTGATGAGCCGCGCCAAGGCCGAGGAGCTCGGCCTGTCCTGGATCGCCGAGATCGGGGCACATGGCGTCGTCGCCGGCCCCGACGCTTCCTTGCACGAGCAGCCTGCTCGCGCCATCCTGCGTGCCTGCGAGAAGCAGGGCATCAGCGTGAGCGACCTGGACCTCATCGAGATCAACGAGGCCTTCGCGGCGGTGGGCATCGTGTCCACGCGCCACCTGGGAGTGTCCGACGACATCGTCAACGTCAATGGCGGCGCCATCGCCCTGGGACATCCCATCGGCATGTCCGGCGCGCGCATCGTGCTCCACCTTGCCCATGAGCTCCGGCGCCGCGGCGGCGGCCTCGGGGCTGCGGCACTGTGCGGTGGCGGCGGCCAGGGAGACGCACTCATCATCAGCGTGCCGGGCTCGTGAGGGACGCCGAGTCGTGACAGCAGTCGGGTCCTGATGGAGACGGGCGATCTCGTCGCGCGGGTCGGGGCGGGCGAGGCGCGCGCCGTCGCCCGGCTCATCTCCTGGGTCGAGGACGGAGCTCCTGGGCTCGCCGACGCCCTTGCCCTGCTGCCCTCCGGTGGCGCCGCCTACGTGATCGGCCTCACCGGGTCGCCCGGCGTCGGCAAGTCGACCGTCACGTCCGCTCTCGTGGCCGCCTATCGGGCGCGCGGCCAGCGGGTGGGGGTCCTCGCCATCGATCCGAGCTCTCCCTTCACCGGCGGCGCCCTCCTCGGCGACCGCATCCGCATGCAGGAGCACGCCACCGACCCCGGCGTCTTCATCCGGTCCATGGCATCGCGAGGCCACCTCGGCGGCATGGCCGCCGCGACGCCGCAGGCCGTGCGCGTGCTCGAGGCAGCTGGCTGCGATGTCGTGCTCGTCGAGACCGTCGGAGTCGGCCAGTCCGAGGTGGACATCGCCGCGACAGCCGACGCCACCGTGGTGCTGCTCGCACCGGGCATGGGCGATGGCGTGCAGGCGGCGAAGGCAGGGATCCTCGAGGTCGCGGACATCGTGTGCGTCAACAAGGCTGATCGCGACGGCGCCGAGGCGACGGCACGCGACGTACGACAGATGCTCAGGCTCGGCTCGCCCGTCGACGGCTGGACCCCGCTTGTCGTCACGGCGATCGCCGCGCGCGGAGACGTCGCCGATCTCGTCGGCGCTCTCGACGAACGGCGCGCGTGGCTGGACGAGGGTGACCGGGGCCGTCAGCGCAGGCGTGCGCGCGCGTCTGCCGAGATCCTCGCTCTCGCCGGGGGGCGGGCCCGCGTGCAGCTGGCGGAGCGGCTCTCCCCGGACGTCGTCGATGCGGTCGCGGACGGGCGCCTGAGCTCCTTCGCTGCGGCGGACGGGCTGCTCCCGGAGCGGTGATCGCCGGTGGGAGGATAGGGCCGTGAATCAGCCGTCACTTCCGCTTCGCGGTGCCGTCGATCTCGGGGCCCTCGCGAGCCAGCGCGAGGCCGAGCAGCGCCGCGAGACCGCCATGGCGGGCGCCCCCGCGGGAGTCGTCATCGACGTGACCGAGGCGACGTTCCCGCAGGCCGTCATCGAGCAGAGCGCCACGGTGCCCGTCGTGCTCGACCTGTGGGCCAGCTGGTGCGGCCCGTGCAAGACGCTCTCGCCGATCCTTGAGGCGCTCGCGGCCGAGTACGCCGGGCGCTTCGTCCTCGCCAAGGTCGACGTCGATGCCGAGCAGCGCATCGCCGCGGCCTTCCAGGTGCAGTCGATCCCGAGTGTCTTCGCCGTCATCGGCGGCCAGCCCCTGCCCCTCTTCCAGGGCGCCCTGCCCGAGCCCCAGGTGCGCGCCTACATCGACGAGCTCCTTCGGGTCGCGGCGGAGAACGGCGTCAACGGCACGGTCGCCGGGGTGGCCGCGGACCCACCGGCGGAGGCGATCGAGGACGAGGCGCCGGTCGACCCGCGATTCGTCGCCGCCTTCGACGCGATCGAGGCCGGGGACTGGGCCGCTGCGGCCGATGCCTATCGAGCCGTGCTCGCGGCGAGCCCAGGCGATGCGGACGCCCAGGCGGGCGTCGCCCTGTGCGAGATGCAACTGCGGCTCGAGCGCGGTGACGAGACCGGAGCGCTGCGCGACGCCGATGTCGCCGCTGCCGCGGGGGACTGGTCGACGGCGTTCGCGGCCCTCGTCGCCGAGGTCAAGGCCACGGCAGGCGATGACCGGGACCGGGCGCGCGAGCGCCTGATCGAGCTGTTCGCGATCGCGGGCGATGACCCCGCCGTCCCACCGGCCCGCGTCGCGCTCGCGTCAGCTCTCTTCTAGGAGAGCCGCTGCCGACGGATCGGGGCGGAGCCAGATCGTCGCGAGGGGCGGCAGCGTGACCCGTGCGCTGGCTGCACGTCCGTGCCATGGCTCCTCGACGGCCGTGACGGCGCCGAGGTTGCCCACTCCGCTCCCGCCGTACTCCCGCGCATCGGTGTTGAGGATCTCCCGCCACTGGCCGCTCTGCGGCAGCCCGAGGCGGTAGCCCTCGCGCGGGACGGCCGACATGTTGGACAGGCTCACCAGTGGGCGGCCCTCATCGTCCCAGCGGATCCAACTGAAGACGTTGGACTCCGCGTCGTTGGCATCGATCCACTCGAAGCCGGCTGGGTCATCATCGCGCTGCCACAGCGCAGGCGTGGCGCGATACGCCGCGTTGATGTCGCTCAGGGCACGTGCGACGCCCGCGTGCTCGTCGAATTGCATGAGCCACCACTGGAGTCCCGCGTCGGCGTCCCACTCGGCGGACTGCGCGAACTCCCCGCCCATGAAGAGCAGCTTGCGCCCGGGGTGTGCCCACATGTAGCCGAGGTAGGCGCGCAGGTTGGCCAGCTCCTGCCAGCGGTCGCCGGGCATCTTGCCGGTGAGTGATCCCTTGCCGTGGACGACCTCGTCGTGCGACAGCGGCAGCACGAAGTGCTCGCTGTAGGCGTACATCATCGCGAACGTCATCTCGTTGTGGTGGTACTGCCGATGCACTGCCTCGCGCCGCATGTAGCCGAGCGAGTCGTGCATCCAGCCCATGTTCCACTTCAGGCCGAAGCCCAGGCCCCCGAGGTAGGTCGGCCGCGTCACGCCCGGCCATGCCGTGGACTCCTCGGCGATGGTCACGACACCGGGCACCCGCTTGTAGACCGTGGCATTCATCTCCTGGAGGAAGGCCACCGCATCGAGGTTCTCGCGGCCGCCGTAGGCATTGGGCGTCCACTGGCCCGGTTCGCGCGAGTAATCGAGGTAGAGCATGGAGGCAACGGCATCGACGCGCAGACCGTCGACATGGAACTCCTCGCACCAGTAGACGGCGTTGGAGACGAGGAAGTTGCGCACCTCCGTGCGACCGAAGTCGAAGATGTAGGTGCCCCAGTCCGGATGCTCGCCCCGCTGCGGGTCGGCGTGCTCGTAGAGGGGCGTGCCGTCGAATCGCGCCAGCGCCCAATCGTCCTTGGGGAAGTGCGCCGGCACCCAGTCGACGAGGACTCCGATGCCCGCCTGATGCAGCCGGTCGATGAGGTAGCGCAGGTCGTCCGGGCTGCCGAAGCGAGGTGTGGGCGCGAAGTACGACGTCACCTGGTAGCCCCAGGACCCCGCGAAGGGATGCGCCGCGACGGGCAGGAACTCGACGTGGGTGAAGCCCTGCTCCACGATGTAGGCGGTGAGCTCCTCGGCCAGCTGGCGGTAGTCCAGCCCGGGCCGCCACGACCCGAGGTGCACCTCGTAGATCGACATCGGTTGCCGGAGCGGGTCGGACGCCGTACGCCGGGCCATCCACTCCTCGTCGGACCAGGCATAGTGAGAGGTGTAGACCACCGATCCCGTGGCAGGGGGAAGCTCGGTCGCGAAGGCAAAGGGGTCGGCCTTCTCACGCCACACGCCGTCGGCACCGAGGATGGCGAACTTGTAGACCGTGCCGTCGCCGATGTTGGGGATGAAGATCTCCCAGATGCCCGTCGAGCCCAGGCTGCGCATGGGATGAGCGAGGCTGTCCCAGTGGTTGAAGCTGCCGGTGACGCGCGCCCCGCGCGCACCGGGAGCCCACACGGCGAAGGACACGCCGGTGACTTCGCCCTGGGGGGTGTCGTAGGTGTGCACGTGCGCGCCCATCACGCGCCACAGTTCCTCGTGCCGGCCCTCCGTCACCAGGTGCATGTCGAGCTCACCGAGCGTGGGGAGGAAGCGGTAGGGGTCATCGGCCGGGATCACGCGACCGCCGTAGGTCACGTCGAGGCGGTAGTCGGGCACCTTCTTGACCGGGAGCACGCCCGCCCACACCCCTCGGTGCTCGTGCCTCAGCGCGACGCGGCTGCCGTCGTCCAGAACGACGACCACCGCTTCGGCCATGGGGCGCAGCACCCGCACGGTGACGCCGTCCTTGCCCTGATGGGGGCCGAGGACGGCGTGGGGGTCGTGATGCGCTCCATCGACGATGAGGTCCAGTTCGGACCGGTCGACCTTGACCGTCTTGGGGAGCTTCTTGTCCTTCGACTCGGACTTCTCCTTGGTCACGGTGCCTGCTCCACCGTGACGATGTGCGCAGCAATGGCGTGGGCCGGGTCGAAGCGCACGTAGGTCGCCTGCCCCCAGGTGAAGGCCTGGCCGGTCACGTGATCGTGGGCGAGGAAGCGGTCGTGCCAGTCCATCCCGATCGCCGGCATGTCCCACCACACCGTCGTCTCGCGCACGCAGTGCGGATCGAGCGAGCAGACGACGAGGACGGTCTCATCGCCGACCCGCTTCGAATACGCGATGACCTCGGGGTCCTCCGTGCGGTGAAAGCGCAGGCTGCGCAGGTCCTGGAGAGGCAGGCTGCTGCGGCGCAGATCGTTGAGCAAGGTGATGTAGGGCGCGAGCGATCGCCCTTCGCTCTCTGCCGCGGCCCAGTCACGCGGGCGATACTCGAACTTCTCGGTGTCGAGGTACTCCTCGCTGCCCTCCCGGAGCGGCACCGACTCGAACAGCTCGAAGCCCGAATACACGCCCCAGGTGGGGGAGAGCGTCGCCGCGAGGGTCGCCCGGATGGCGAAGGCGGCGGGACCGCCCGTCTGGAGGTACTCGTGGAGGATGTCGGGCGTGTTGACGAAGGCATTCGGTCGCATGTACGCCGATGCCGGTCCGGAGAGCTCCGTGAAGTACTCCTCGAGGCCCTGCTTGTCGTTGCGCCAGGTGAAGTAGGTGTAGCTCTGCTGGAAGCCGACCTCGGCGAGCGCGCGCATCATCGGCGGCCGGGTGAAGGCCTCGGCGAGGAAGATGACGTCGGGGTGGTCGGCATTGATCTCGGCGATCAGCCGATGCCACAGCCACAGGGGCTTGGTGTGGGGGTTGTCGACGCGGAAGATCGACACGCCTCGCGCGATCCAGTGGCGGACGACCCGCACCACCTCGGCGTAGAGGCCTTCGGGGTCGTTGTCGAAGTTGAGCGGGTAGATGTCCTGGTACTTCTTGGGAGGGTTCTCGGCGTAGGCGATAGACCCGTCGGCGCGCGTGGTGAACCACTCGGGATGCTCTCTCACCCACGGATGGTCCGGAGAGGCCTGGAGGGCCAGGTCCAGCGCAATCTCCAGGCCGAGGCCCCGGGCGTCGTCGACGAAGGCCGCGAAGTCCGCTTCGCCGCCGAGGTCGGGGTGGATCGCGTCGTGGCCGCCGGCGGGGGAGCCGATCGCCCAGGGGGACCCGGGATCGCCGGCCTTGGGCTCGAGGGTGTTGTTGCGGCCCTTGCGATGGGTCGTGCCGATGGGATGGATGGGCGGCAGGTAGACGACATCGAATCCCATGGCCGCGATCGCGGGCAGGCGCTGGGCCGCCGTCGCGAATGTGCCCGACTTCAGAGGGCGCCCGCGGGCGCCCTCGCTGCGTGGGAAGAACTCGTACCACGAGCCGACCAGTGCGCGGCGCCGCTCCACGAGCAGGGGCCAGGGGCCGCAGCGCGTGACGCCCCCGCGCAGGGGATGGGCCTCGAGTGCCGCGATCACGTCGGGGTCGCCCGCCGCGGCGAGTCGCACCTCGGGCGGGAGCTCGGTGTCGCGGACCGTGCGCGCGATGTCGGCCAAGCGGTGGCGGTCACCGGGGATCGCCTCGATGAGACGCGCGCCCTCCTCGAGCTCGACCTCGATGTCGACGCCGGCAGGCACCTTGATGCTCGCGCGCTGCCACCAGGTGCCCCAGGGGTCGTCCCACGCCTCGATGGAGAAACTCCACAGTCCCTGGGCGTCCGGCACGACATCCGCGCCCCAGACGTCGACTCCGGTGCCGAGGTCGTGCATGCGCTGGCGCGTGCGTTCGCGACCCGAGGGATCCGTCAGCACGACGTCGACGCCCAGGGAGCCGTGACCCTCGCGGAACACCGTGGCGCGCACAGGCACCTGCTCGCCCACGACCGCCTTCGCCGGCATCCGCCCCGATTCCACGACCGGCCAGACATCCATCACGGGGATGCGTCCGACAAGGACCGCGGGCACCACCGCACGCGAGGGATCCGCCGGGGCCTTCGTGGCGGGTGCCTTCTTGGCCGGGGCCTTCTTGGAGGGCACCTTCTTTGCGGGCGCCTTCTTGGCCGGGGCCTTCTTGGCTGGGGCCTTCTTGGCGGGGGCCTTCGTGG
>CAZICY010000013.1:31466-42696 GCA_964537955.1 uncultured Actinomyces sp.
GCCTTCTTGGCCGGGGCCTTCTTGGCTGGGGCCTTCTTGGCGGGGGCCTTCGTGGCGGGTGCCTTCTTGGCCGACGCCTTGCGGGGCGCGTCGGCCTGCTTCCGCGATGCCCGCTGCGCCATGACGCCAGAGTACTGGGCCCCCGGCACCTGGTCGGCAGTCCCGCACCTCGCCGTAAGGCCCCTGCAATATCGGCCCATCTTGCAGTGAATCCCGGTGTTTTCCGTCGTGTCGCCGCAAGGCCCGCTGATGCTCGTCCGCACGATGGGGCACCCGCTAGCGTGGCCGCCGTGAAGGCCATTCGCAGGTTCACCGTCCGCACCGTCGTGCCCGCAGAGCTCGAGCCGCTCGAAGAGCTGGCCGCCAACCTCCACTGGGCATGGAGCCCGGAGACCCGCGATGTCTTCCGCGCGGTGGACCCCGACCTGTGGGATCGCGTCGGCGACGATCCCGTGCGGCTGCTCGGCGAGGTGTCCCGTGAGCGCCTGCAGGAGCTTGCCGGTGATCCGGGCTACGTCGACTGGGTACGCCGCACGCGCGACGGCCTGCGCACCTACCTGCATCGCCAGGCCTGGTACCAGCGCCAGCCCGAGGATCGCCCGGCGTGCATCGCGTACTTCTCCCCGGAGTACGGCATCGCCGCGGCGCTGCCGCAGTACTCCGGTGGCCTGGGCATCCTCGCGGGCGATCACCTGAAGGCAGCGTCGGACCTCGGAGTGCCCATTCTCGGCGTCGGGCTGTTCTACCGTTCGGGCTACTTCCATCAGACGCTGTCGCGCGAGGGCTGGCAGCAGGAGACCTACCCGGTCGTGGATCCCGATGGCCTGCCCGTGTCGCTGCTGCGCGATAGCAACGGCGAGCGCGTGACCGTGAGCGTGGGCCTTCCGGGCGGGCGCCTCCTGCGCGCGCGGATCTGGGTGGCGCACGTGGGTCGCGTGGACCTGCTCCTGCTCGACTCCGATATCGAGGAGAACGATCCCGCGGATCGTGACGTCACCGATCGGCTCTACGGAGGAGGGGGCGAGCACCGGCTCGCGCAGGAGGTCCTCCTGGGCATCGGCGGCGTGCGCGCACTGCGCCGCTACTGCGAGGTCACGGGGCATCCCGAGCCCGAGGTCTTCCACTCCAACGAGGGGCATGCGGGCTTCCTCGGCCTCGAGCGCATGCGCGAGCTCGTCGTCGGCGGACTGGACTTCGACACCGCGCTCGAAGCCGTGCGCGCCGGCACGGTCTTCACCACCCACACTCCCGTGCCCGCCGGCATCGATCGTTTCCCGCGCGAGATGATCGAGCGCTTCTTCGGCGGCGACAACGCCGAGCCGGGCATGCCGGTGGAGCGCATCCTCGACCTCGGCACCGAGTCGTTCGCGGGCGGTGACCCGGCGGTGTTCAACATGGCGGTCATGGGCCTGCGCCTGGCCCAGCGCGCCAATGGAGTGAGCCTGCTCCACGGCGCGGTGAGCCGCGGGATGTTCGCAGGCCTGTGGCCGGGCTTCGACCCTGACGAGGTGCTCATCACGTCCATCACCAACGGGGTGCACGCTCCGACATGGGTCGCGCGCGAGGTGCGCGACCTCGCCGCGCGCGAGGTCGGCCCCGAGCTGGTCGAGGAGGGCCGCGGCTGGGAGGCCATCGGTCGCATCCCCGACGAGGCCATCTGGCCGGTGAAGCGACTGCTGCGCGAGAAGCTCGTGGCCGATGCCCGCGCCCGCCTGCGCGCCTCCTGGCGCACCCGCGGCGCCAGCGAGGCTGAGCTCGGCTGGATCGACTCGGTCCTGGACCCCGACATCCTCACCATCGGCTTCGCGCGACGCGTGCCGTCGTACAAGCGCCTCACCCTCATGCTCCGGGACCCCGACCGCCTGCGCGACCTCCTCCTCGACCCCGAGCGTCCCGTGCAGCTGGTCATCGGCGGCAAGGCCCATCCCGCCGACGACGGGGGCAAGCGGCTCATCCAGGAGCTCGTCCGCTTCGCCGACGATCCCGCGGTGCGCCATCGCATCGTCTTCCTGCCCGACTACGACATCGCCATGGCGACTGTCCTCTACCCCGGCTGCGACGTCTGGCTCAACAACCCCATCCGGCCGCTGGAGGCCAGCGGGACATCCGGCATGAAGGCCGCCCTCAACGGCGCGCTCAACCTGTCGATCCTCGACGGCTGGTGGGACGAGTGGTACGACGGCGAGAACGGCTGGGCGATCCCCACGGCGGACGGCGTCGAGGATCCCGAGCGACGCGACGACCTCGAGGCCGCGGCGCTCTACGACCTCATCGAGCGCGAGGTCGCGCCCACCTTCTACCAGCGGGGCGACGACGGACTGCCGCATCGCTGGATCGAGCGCGTGCGGCACACCCTGATGACGCTCGGGCCCAAGGTGCTCGCGAGCCGCATGGTGAGCGAATACGTCACGCGACTCTACGAGCCTGCGGCGCTCTCCTCGCGGCTCGTGTGCGCGGACGACTACGCCCTGGCCCGTGATCTGGCCGCCTGGAAGGACCGCGTCGAGGCGGCGTGGGCCGGCGTCGCGGTGGAGCACGTCGAGGCGATGGGCGTGGGCGACGCACCGGCCCTCGGTGCACCCCTTCACCTGCGCGCGCACGTCCGTCTCGGCGACCTCGGACCCGACGATGTCCTGGTGCAGGTGGCCTTCGGCCGCGTGGATGCCGACGACCGGCTGGTAGCGCCGGCGTACGCCGACCTGAAGGCCGAGGAGGGCTATGACGGCAGTCGCTGGCTCTTCTGCGGCGATATCTCGCTGGAGCGCACCGGTCCCTTCGGCTACACCGTGCGCGTGCTCCCTCGCCACGAGGGCCTGGTCTCTCCCGTGGAGATGGGCCTCCTCGCCGCCCCGGCCCCGCTCGGAGGCCCGGCGGAGCCGGTGCTGCGCTAGGACGCGACCCGCAGCAGCACCGACGACCTCGGCATGAGGCGCAGTGCGCTCCTGGCCGGGATCGGGCCGGGTGAGCCCGACAGGGGCGGCTCTGTCGTCCCGCCGGGCCGAGTCGGTGCACCGGTGTCGAAGACGACGTCGTACGACGCTCCGAAGGGCTCGCCCGGGAGCGTGAAGTCGAGCTCGTCGTCCGAGGCGTGCACGATGAAGAGGAAGGAGTCGTCGGTCGGGGGAAGCGGCTCGCCGGGGACATGGTGGAGCTCGCCGGACAGGTACATCCCCAGGGTCTTGGTCCAGGGCGCGTTCCACTCGTCGTTGGTGAGCGGCTGGCCGTCGGGGCCCACCCATCCCAGATCGGGCGCCCCTCCCTCGCTCACGGGGCGCCCGTCGAAGAAGTAGCGCTGGCGGAAGACCCGATGATCGCGCCGCAGGGCGAGCACCTGTCGGGTGAAGTCGAGCAGTTCCTCCTGCCAGGGCTGCAGCTCCCAGTCGTACCAGGAGATCTCGTTGTCCTGGCAGTAGGCGTTGTTGTTCCCGCCCTGGGTGCGGCCGATCTCGTCGCCGCCGAGCAGCATGGGGACGCCGGTGGACAGCACGAGCGTGGCGATCATGTTGCGCACCTGACGGTGCCGGATGTCGTTGATGGCGGGATCGTCGCTCTCGCCCTCGACGCCGTAGTTGGCCGACCGGTTGTCGTCGGTGCCGTCCCGGTTGCCCTCGAGGTTGGCCTCGTTGTGCTTGTGCTCGTAGGTGGTGAGGTCCCGCATGGGAAAGCCGTCGTGCGCGGTGATGAAGTTGATGGAGGAGTAGGGGCGACGACCGTCCCCGGCGTAGAGGTCCGCAGAGCCGGACAGGCGCCAGCCGAGCTCACCGACCCCGGCTGCGCCTCGCCAGAAGTCACGCAGGTTGTCGCGGTAGCGACCGTTCCACTCCGCCCACAGGGTGGGGAACTCGCCGACCTGGTAGCCGCCCGGTCCGACATCCCAGGGCTCGGCGATGAGCTTGACCCGGCGGAGGGTGGGATCCTGCTGGATCGTCGTCATGAAGGTGCCGAGCATGTCGACGTCGTGGAAGGAACGCGCCAGCGCGGAGGCCAGGTCGAATCGGAAGCCATCGACGTGCATCTCGGTGACCCAGTAGCGCAGCGAGTCCATGACCATCTGGAGGACGTGGGGGTTGGACACGTCGAGGGTGTTGCCGCACCCGGTGTAGTCCATGTAGTGCCGGCCGTCGCTCAGCCGGTAGTAGCCGGGATTGCAGATGCCGCGGAAGGACAGTGTGGGGCCGAGCTCGTTGCCCTCGGCCGTGTGGTTGTAGACCACGTCGAGGATGACCTCGAGGCCCGCCGAGTGGAGCGTGCGCACCATCTCCTTGAATTCCCGCACCTGCTCTCCGCGCGTTCCGCTCGCGGAGTACCTCGCGTGCGGTGCGAAGAACCCGAGTGTGTTGTAGCCCCAGTAGTTGGTGAGCCCGAGCTCCAGCAGGTGGGTCTCGTCGACGAAGTGGTGCGTCGGCATCAGCTCCACCGCCGTGATGCCGAGGCTGACGAGGTGTTCGACCACGGCGGGGTGGGCGAGCCCGGCGTAGGTGCCCCGCAGGTGTTCGGGGACCGCCGGGTGCCGCATGGAGATCCCGCGCACGTGCGTCTCGTAGATGACCGTGTCGGTCCAGGGAGTCTGGGGTGCGCGGTCGTCGTACCAGTCGAACGACGTCGTCACCGCGATGCTGCGCGGCACGAAGGGAGCGGAGTCGGCATCGTTGCGGACGAGGTCGTCGCTGCCCTCGTGCGCGAAGACCGCGGGGTCCAGCCGGAACTCCCCGTCGAGCGCGCGCGCGTAGGGATCCATGAGCAGCTTGTGCGGATTCCACCGGGCGCCCTGCTGCGGATCCCACGGGCCGTCGACGCGGAATCCGTACGCCGCGCCCGGGGCGATGCCCGCCACATGGCCGTGGAAGACGCCGAAGGTCTGCTCGGGCAGGCGGATGCGCTGCTCGCCTCCGCCGTCGTCGAAAAGGCACAGGTCCACGGCAGTCGCGCCCGGCGCCCAGAGGGCGACGTTGGCTCCCGTGGCGTCGAGGGTCAGGCCGAGCGGGTCCCAGGCCCCGGCCCCATCGATCGTCGGCTGCATGTGCCCCTTACCGTCGTAGGTCCTCGGCTCTCCCGCGGAGGACTCGGGTCACGCTACTAGGCTGCGTCAGCGCGGGTGGCTCACGCGCGGACGATCGGTCAGGAGGCAGGCATGACGGCTGAAGTCTCGATGGACGTGGCGGAGGGCATCGCCACGATCCGCTTCGAGCGGCCGCCGATGAATGCCCTCTCGATCAGCGTCCAGGAGGGGCTGCGCGATGCGGCCCGCGAGGTGGCCGTGCGCCGCGATGTGGCCGCCGTGGTCGTCTACGGCGGCCCGAAGGTCTTTGCCGCCGGGGCGGACGTCAAGGAGATGGTCGACTGGTCACTGCCCGAGGCGCTCGAGCGCACGCGCGCCCTGCAGGACTGCTTCACGGCGATCGAGCGCATCCCCCAGCCCACCATCGCTGCCGTCACCGGCTTTGCCCTCGGCGGCGGCTGCGAGCTGGCGATGTGCTGCGACTTCCGGGTGGCGGGGGACAACGCCAAGCTCGGCCAGCCGGAGATCCTGCTCGGGATCATCCCCGGCGCGGGCGGCACCCAGCGACTGCCCCGACTGGTCGGCCTCTCGCGCGCGAAGGACCTCATCCTCAGCGGCCGATTCGTGGGTGCCGATGAGGCGCTCCGGATCGGACTGGTCGACCGGGTCGTGGCCCCGGAGTCGGTGTACGACGAGGCCCTCGCCTGGGCCCGCCAGCTGGCCGGCGGCCCGCGGCTCGCGATGCAGGCGGCGAAGGCGGCGATCGCGCGCGGCATGGAGACCGACATCGAGGACGGCCTGGAGATCGAGCGCGTCCACTTCGCGAGCCTGTTCGGCACGCGTGATCGCGAGATCGGCATGCGCACCTTCATCGAGAAGGGCCCGGGGCAGGCGGAGTTCACCGGATCATGAGCATCGACGAGGCCCGCATGGAGCAGGCATGGGCGGATCCCAAGGTGGCGAACATCGTCTACCACGACTGGGAAGCGTCCACGTACGACGAGAAGTGGAGCATCTCCTACGACGAGAGGTGCATCTCCTACGCGCGCGATCGCTACGTTCATGTCGCAGGCGACGAGGGATGGCCGGCCGAGCGCATGCTCGAGATCGGCGCAGGGACGGGGTTCTTCACCCTCAACCTCATGCAGGCGGGCCTTGCGAAGTCCGCCGTCGTCACGGACATCAGCCAGGGCATGGTGGATGTCGCCGTCCGCAACGGCCGCTCCCTCGGCCTCGCTGTCGAGGGGCAGGCCGCCGACGCGGAGGCGCTGCCCTTCGCGGACGGTGAGTTCGACCTCGTCATCGGGCACGCGGTTCTTCATCACATCCCCGACCTCGACCTCGCCTTCCGCGAGATCCTGCGCGTGCTCAGGCCCGGCGGGCGCTTCGTCTTCTGCGGGGAGCCCACGCAGAAGGGCGACGTCATCGCCCGGCGCCTGTCCGCCCTCACCTGGTGGGCGGCCGGTCGCGCCACGCGCCTGCCCGGGCTGCGCGAGCGATTCGCTCGCACGTCCGAGGAGCTCGCCCAGTCGTCCCAGGAGGCACGACTGGAGGCCGTGGTCGACCTGCACACCTTCGACCCTGACGCGCTCGCCCGGCTCGCGATCCGAGCGGGCGCGGTGGACGTCGAGACCGTGACCGAGGAACTGACCGCGTCGTGGTTCGGGTGGCCGGTGCGCACCTTCGAGGCCGCGGTGAAGCCCGGGTCGCTCGGCTGGGGCTGGGCGATGTTCGCCTACCGGACCTGGATGGCCCTCGACGCCATCGATCGGCGGGCGCTCACCCGCGTCGTGCCGGATCAGTTCTTCTACAACGTGAGCGTGACCGGGGTGCGGCCCTGACCCGCGTGCGCGACCCCCGGCAGGCGAGGTTCCTCACCGTTGCCTCCCTGCGCTGGGTCGTGCGCAACCGCGCGTGGTCGTGGTGGTACCTCGTGCGCTACTGGCGATTCCTCGTCTTCCGGCTGCGCAATCCGCACATCGTCACGGAGGGATTCGTCTTCCTTGGTCGGCGCGTCGAGGTCTACGCCCGGCGCGGCTACGGACGGCTCATCCTGGGCCGGTGGGTTCACATCGGCGACGAGAACCGGCTGCGCTGCCACGAGGGCACGATGCGGGTCGGCGACAAGTGCGTCTTCGGCCGGGACAACACCGTCAACTGCTTCCTCGACGTGGAGTTCGGCGAGGGGACGATCGTCGCCGACTGGGTCTACATCTGCGACTTCGACCATGTCACCGATGACGTGCACGTGCCCATCAAGGACCAGGGGATCGTGAAGTCGCCCGTGCGCATTGGGCCCGACGTGTGGATCGGCGCGAAGGCATCGGTCCTGCGCGGGGCCACGATCGGCCGCGGCTGCGTCGTCGCCGCGCACGCGGTGGTGCGCGGTGACGTGCCGGACTACTCCATCGTGGGTGGCATCCCGGCGCGGGTACTCAAGGACCGCCGCGAGGTGTACGCCGCCGAAGTCGAGCGGCGAGAGGCGCTGGCCGACATCGCGCGCAAGACCGCGGTGGCGGCGGAGCGCAATGCCGGGGTCGGCGGGGCTACGGGCGCAGCAGGTTGACCGAGCGCGGGGGGATGCGCACGGGTGGCGCGCTCCCATCGCCCCGGGTTCCGCTGAGCGCGCGCGCGTAGGCGTCGTCCGTCTGAGCGGCCAGCAGGGGCCATCCGTAGGACGTCGCCAACAGTTCACGGGCGGCGCGGGCCATGCGCGCAGACGCGTCGGGGTCCAGGATCGCCTCGGCCACCGCAGCAGCGAGCTCATCGACATCGCCCGGCGTGAATGCCCGCCCGGTCGCGCCGTCCTCGACGAACTCCGCCAGCCCGCCGGTGCGGGCCACGACGAGTGGA
The DNA here is from genome assembly GCA_964537955.1 of uncultured Actinomyces sp. Lineage (GTDB taxonomy): Bacteria > Actinomycetota > Actinomycetes > S36-B12 > S36-B12 > Mxb001. The sequence continues at coordinate 39,319 of CAZICY010000013.1, forward strand.
GTCCCGAGTGCGGCCCCCTCGAGGGCCACCAGGCCGAAGGGCTCGTACAGGCTCGGCACGACCAGGACGTCCGCCGCGGCGACGAGGCCGTGTAGTTCGGCCTCGGGCAGCCAGCCCACGAAGTCGACGGCACGGCCCAGACGGCGGGCGCGCACCTGCTCGCGCAGTGCGTCCGCATGCCCGCCGCGACCGGCGATGACCGCGCGCAGGCCGGGGATGCGACGACGCAGTCGCGGAAGCGCCTCGATGAGAGTGTGTGCGCCCTTCTCCCACTCCAGGCGTCCGACGAAGACGACGAGGGGGCCGTCGGATCCGTGGGCCTCTCGTGCCCGCGCGGTGCGCTCCGGCGTCGCCCGCCACCTCTGCAGGTCGATGCCGTTGGCGATCACCGACACCCGGTCGCCGGGCACCGCGAAGAGTTGCTCCACCTCCCGGCGCATGTGCGCAGAGCAGGCGATGACGCGATCCGACTCGTGCACGAGCCAGTGCTCGATCGAGTGGATGGCATCGGAGAGCGGACCGGGAAGCCAGCCCTGATGCCGGCCCGCCTCGGTCGCGTGGATGGTCGCCACGAGAGCACGGGCGCCCAGGATGGCGCGCAGGGCGATACCCGCGTGGGCCGTGACCCAGTCGTGCGCGTGCACGACGTCGATGGGGCCGGCGTTCGCGCCGTGGCGGATCATGCCGGTCTGCATGCCCAGGACCCAGGCGAGCAGCGTGTCTTCGGCGAGGGGGACCTCGGGTGGGTCATGGGGCGCGCGGATCACGCGCACGCCATCGACGATCTCGATGCTGGCCTCGCTGCCCGGAGCCTGCGTGAGCACCGTCACCTCGTCACCGCGCTCGGCCTGCGCGCACGTGAGCGCCTGAACGTGACGGCCGAGTCCTCCGTAGACGATCGGGGGGTACTCCCACGACACGTGCAGCACGCGCATCGGGCGAGCATAGGGCTAGGCGCGCGACGCCTCGCCGAGGAAGGATCGTGCGTCCAGGTCTCCGAACGGGTGGTCGCGCTCGCGCTCCCGCTCCGCTCGCCGAGCGGCATCGCCCGGCCGACCCTCGCGCAGGGCGTCGACGATCGCGCTCGTCGCTCGGGCGTGCTCGTCGAAGCGCGCCCGGGCGTACTCCGCCGCGGTGTCATGGCTCACCATGAAGGCCCAGTCGCTCGACAGCGCGAGGAGCAGCTCGCGCACGAGCTGATCGTGCGCTCGGGAGCGCTCGGTGCGCGGATGAGTCGCGTCGAGCACGGCGAGGGCCTCCTTGGCCAGCGAGCCCTGGCGATCGGCGATGTCCTGGGGGCCGGTCCACACGTGCCAGTCCTTGCCGAGTCCCCATGACCCCGGTCCCGGGTGCACGCGACCGACCGGGTCCTGCGCGAGATCGGCGAGGGTGACGATGTCCACCCCCGCGACAGGCAGGAGGTCCAGCACACGCTCGAGCCATGCGGGTCCCTCGTGCCACCAGTGGCCGAAGAGCTCGGTGTCGAAGGCGGCGACGACGTGTGGGGTGCCGATCGTGGATGGCTCGTCGGCGAGGTGGACCAGTCGCTGTCGGACGACGTCGACGAAGTCGCGGGCGTCGCGCTCGACGCGGGCGCGGGCAGCGAGCGGGTCGTAGGGGGCCTTGTCGTGCGGCTCCACGTGCTGGCCCGTGACGCGCGCGGGGCGGAAGCCCCACTCGTGGTCGAAGGTGTGGAAGTCGCGATACCAGCGGTCTCCCGGGTAGCCACGCTTCGGCGACCAGACGCGGTAGGTCACCTCCAGGTCGCGTCCGAGCACGCGCACGTCGCTGTCCCCGAGCAGCCACGCCCCGCTCGTCGTCGCTCCCGCGCCCAGCAGGCTCGGCCCATCGAGCACGACATGCTCGACGCCGGACCGCGCGAACAGGTGCTCCATCCCGGGCTCCCAGGCGCACTCCGGGGTCCAGGCCCCGCGGGGGCGGCTGCCGATGCGGCGCACGGTGTCCTCGAGACCGGCCGCCATGCTCGCCAGGCCCAGGCGCGCGGGGATGAGCGGGGTGAAGGTGTGCGTGAGCGGCCCCCCGAGCAGCTCGATCGTGCCCGCGTCCACGAGCGGTCGCAGGGCGGCGGACCCGCCGGCGCTCCAATGCGCGCCGAAGTCGGCGAGCGCGCGCGTCGCCTCGGCGTACTCCCGCTGACCGACGTGTCGACGCGTCGCCTCCGGGGCGGTCGCCATGCCTGCGGCGCGTGCCTGCCAGTAGCCGAGCCACGTGTGCTGGGCGCGGAGCATGCAGGGGTCGTCCCACTGCGCCGCCACGACCGGGGTGACGCCGAGGGTGAGCTGACGGCGGTGGCCGAGGGCCGCGCGGCGGCGGAGCATCGCGAAGAGCGGCTGGTACGACGTCGCCCAGGCCTGGTGCAGCCACTCCTCGCCGACGGGCCACGTGCCGTGATGGGCGACCCACGGCAGGTGGGTGTGCAGCACGAGGGCGAAGCGCCCGATCGGGGCGGTCATGGTGCGACCCGCGCGATCGCGAGGAGGTCCTGCGCCGTGGCGATGTTCGTGCTCGCGGCCGGCATGCCGGCGTCGTCGATGACGAAGTCCTGCGTGGTGACGCTCCGGACCATCTCCCGCAGGTCCGTCGGCCACGTCCCGCTCAGGGAGGCGCTCACCTGGGCGGTGACGATCGAGCCGTGTCGAGCCTCCCACTCGGAGAGCCGTGGTCCGTGATGCACGCCGCGCATCTCGACCGTGTCGAACCCGGCATCCTCGAGCAGCGCGTGGAGTTGCTCACCGTCGAACTCCTCGACGTGGAAGGGATTGACGGGCTTCGCGCCGCGGTCAAGGCCGGGGGAGAAGGTGAGGCGCTGCGGTGTCGTGACGACGAGTTCCCCGCCAGGGCGCAGGGCACGTCGGCACTCGCGCAGGAATCCGCGCAGGTCCCACAGGTGCTCCACGACCTGCAGGCAGGTGATCGCGTCCGCGCTCGCCGAGCGCAGCGGGAGGGCGGCGAGATTGGCCTGTGCGACATGCACCCCGGGGTAGGCGCGCGCGATGTGCGCGCACGCGGCGGCGTCGTACTCCAGGGCGATCGCCGGGCCGGGAAGCATCGCGGCGCCGTAGCCCTCCCCGGCGCCAGCGTCGACGACCACGCGCAGGGGGGCGAGTCGTTGCGCGATCCACCGGTAGGCGACCTCGTGCCGTGCGAACCAGTACTCCTCGTCGGGCAGCCCGGGCGCCGTGCGCTCGCCCGTGGCCACCAGGCCCGCCTCCTCCACGAGGCCAGAGTGCCGCATGGGACGGGGCCGCCAGCGGTCGGGATCTCGACGCGCCGCCCGGGATACTCGCGAGTAACATGGCGGTCAAGACCGATTCCGTGAGGAGTGATCGTGAAGATCGCCGTCTGCGTCAAGCAGGT
>CAZICY010000014.1:0-41757 GCA_964537955.1 uncultured Actinomyces sp.
CGCCGGTGTCCTCCTGGATCTGGTTGATGATCTTGCCCTTCGGCCCGATCACCTCACCGATCTTGTCCACCGGGATGTTGACCGTGATGATCCGCGGTGCGTAGAGCGACATCTCACCCGGAGCTTCGATGGCCTCGCCCATGACGTCGAGGATCGTCAGCCGAGCCTCGTGAGCCTGATCAAGAGCATCCGCGAGCACCGAGGCCGGGATCCCGTCCAGCTTGGTGTCCAGCTGCAGGGCGGTGATGAAGTCCTTCGTGCCGGCCACCTTGAAGTCCATGTCGCCGAAGGCATCCTCGGCGCCGAGGATGTCGGTGATGGCGACGTACTCGGTCTTGCCATCGACGTCACCGCTGATGAGACCCATGGCGATGCCGGCAACGGGTGCCTTGAGGGGCACGCCCGCGGCCATGAGCGACATCGTGCTCGCGCAGACCGAGCCCATCGACGTGGAGCCATTGGAGCCCAGTGCCTCCGACACCTGTCGGATTGCGTAGGGGAACTCTTCGCGCGAGGGGAGCACCGGAAGGAGTGCGCGCTCGGCGAGAGCACCGTGGCCGATCTCGCGACGCTTGGGCGAGCCAACTCGGCCCGTCTCGCCAGTGGAGTACGGCGGGAAGTTGTAGTTGTGCATGTAGCGCTTGCGGTTGTCAGGCGACAGCGTGTCGAGCCACTGCTCAAGCTTGAGCATGTTGAGCGTGGTGACACCCAGGATCTGCGTCTCGCCGCGCTCGAAGAGCGCTGAGCCGTGCACCCGCGGGATCACATCGACCTCGGCCGCGAGCACGCGGATATCGCGGGGACCGCGTCCGTCGATGCGCACCTTGTCGCGCAGAACGCGCTCACGCACGCTCTTCTTGGTCACGCTGCGCAGCGCCGCGCTGATCTCCTTGTCACGGCCCTCGAAACGACCCGAGAGGGAGGCGACGACATCGGCCTTGATGGCATCGAGCGCATCCTCGCGCTCCGCCTTGCCCACGATCGTGAGGGCCTTGGCCACCCGATCCGCAGCGATCTCCGAGACGGCGTCGTAGACGTCGTCCTGGTAGTCGAGGAAGACAGGGAAGGAGCCCACGGGCTTCGCGGCAGCATTGGCGAGCTGCTGCTGTGCCTCGCACAGGGCCTTGATGAACGGCTTGGCGGCCTCGAGTCCGGAGGCGACCACGGACTCGGTCGGCGCGGTCGCTCCGCTCGCGACGAGATCGATCGTGCCGGTCGTGGCCTCGGCCTCAACCATCATGATCGCGACGTCGTCGCCGACGATGCGGCCAGCGACCACCATGTCGAAGATCGCGCGCTCGAGGTCGGAGTGACGCGGGAAGGCCACCCACTGGCCGTCGATGAGCGCGACGCGCACGCCACCGATGGGGCCAGAGAAAGGCAGACCGGCGATCTGCGTCGACGCAGACGCCGCGTTGATCGCGAGCACGTCGTAGAGATCATCGGGATTGAGCGCCAGCACCGTCACGACGATCTGGATCTCATTGCGCAGGCCCTTGACGAAGGACGGGCGCAGCGGTCGGTCGATGAGGCGGCAGGTGAGGATCGCATCCTCGGTGGGACGCCCCTCGCGACGGAAGAACGAGCCGGGGATTCGGCCGACTGAATACATCCGCTCCTCGACGTCGACCGTGAGCGGGAAGAAGTCGAAGTGCTCCTTGGGCTGCTTCGACGCGGTGGTGGCGCTGAGCACCATGGTGTCGTCGTCGAGGAAAGCGGCGACGCTGCCGGCGGCCTGGCGGGCCAGGCGGCCGGTCTCGAAACGGACGGTGCGGGTGCCGAAGCTGCCGTTGTCGAGCACGGCCTCGGCTGTGGTGAGGGAACCCTCCACGGGTAACTCCTTCAGGGCTGCGGTCGGATGCGACCGGACGCGCGCCGTCATGATCGCCTGGATGCGCGACCGGTCGGTCACGTCCATCGCAGGGAGCGCCCTATGGGGAGCCGGTCTTCGATCGAGGCCGCCGGGTCCATCGACCCGGGAGCCACTACCGAGGACCGACCGATCGTGGGCGGCGCGGCATCGTGTGAGTGATGACTATTCAGTTGTGACGGGCCCATCGGCCCGCATGCGGATCCGTCAGCGACGGATCCCCTTCTCATGCGGATCCGTCAGCGACGGATCCCGAGCCGCTCGATGATCGAGCGGTAGCGCGCGATGTCCGTGCGCTGGAGGTACTGGAGGAGGCGTCGGCGCTGGCCGACCAGGATGAGCAGGCCACGGCGCGAGTGGTGGTCGTGCTTGTGGCTCTTCAGGTGCTCGGTGAGGTCGCTGATGCGACGCGTGAGCATGGCGATCTGGACCTCGGGGCTGCCGGTGTCCTCAGGCGATGAGCCGTACTCGGAGATGATCTGCTTCTTGGTGGCGCTATCCAGCGACATGATGTCCTCTCGGGCGCGTCGGTCGCCTCGGCCTTGAGCCAGCAGGCGGTGACCCCGGCGGGGTCGTCACGAGTCCCCGGGCGCCCGCCCTAGGACCGTCGGGGCCAAGGGTATCAGCCGCTGAGGGCTGCCTGAGCGGCGGCGACGTCCCGGGCCATCTGCTCCACGAGGTCGTCCACGGAGGCGAAGACCTGCTGGCCGCGCAGCCGCGCGACGAGGTCCACGCCCACGAAGGCGCCGTAGATGTCCAGGTCATCGCGCCCGATCGCATAGGCCTCGACCCGGCGGTCCTGGCCGGCGAACTGGGGATTGGTCCCGATCGAGACGGCCGCGGGGAGTCTCTCGTCGCCCACGATGAGCCAGCCGGCGTAGACACCGTCGGGAGGCAGCGCCATGTCGGGTGCCACATCGACATTGGCCGTCGGGTAGCCAAGCTCGCGGCCACGCTGGTCGCCTCGCACGACGACGCCCTCCACGCGGTGGGGCCTGCCGAGCATCGCGGACGCCAAGCGCAGGTCGCCCTCCGCGATGCTCTCGCGGATCCGGGTAGACGACCAAGCGCCATCGGAATCGCCGGGGACCGTCTCGGCGACCAACGGAATCGTCTGCACGTCGAAGCCGAGGGCGCGCCCGAGATCGGTGAGCATCTGCGTATCACCCGCAGCGCGGGCGCCAAACCGGAAGTTGTCGCCCACGATCACCGCGTCCGCGGCGATCGATGGGTCCTCGCGCAGCATCTGAGCGAATTCCTCGGGACTGCGCGATGCCAGCTCCGGGGTGAAGTGCAAGACCACGACCTCATCGGCGCCGGCGTCGCGCAGCAATGCGACTCGACGCTCGACCGACGTGAGCCGCGCCGGGGCACGGTCGGGACGCAGCACCGCTGCAGGATGAGGATCGAAGGTCACGGCCACGACTCGAGCGTCGTCGCCCTCGCCAGCGCGCTCACGGGCCCGCTGGACCAGGGCCCGATGGCCGCCATGGACGCCGTCGAAGTTGCCAATGATCGCGACGCGCACGTGCGAAGCCTGCCACGCGACCCTCGCGTGCGAGGATGTGACCTCCGGGCGCCCGGGCGCCCCGGTCAACGGGAGACCATGTGGCGGATCGCCTGCTGCTGCACATCGGCACGCAGAAGTCGGGTACGACGTACCTCCAGCGGGTGCTCGCGCGCCTGTCCGGAGAGCTCAAGCGCGACGGGGTCCTCTATCCGACGCGACTCCAGGGCCGCCGGGAGATCTACAACCACGAGGCCGCCGCCTACGGCCTGCTCGGCACCGCATCGTTCCCCTGGGTCGCGCCCGCGCGCGCCGAGGGACAGGCGGGCGCCTGGGAGCGGCTGCGGCGCAAGGTCCAGGAGTGGGACGGCACCGCTATCGTGTCGGGAGAGGCCTTCTCGGTCATCGATCCACGCGCCGCCCGCCAGCTCGTCGAGTCGCTCGGGGTCCCGCACACGCACGTCGTGATCACTGCGCGCGACCTGGGTCGCGTGCTGCCCAGCTCCTGGCAGCAGCACATCCGCAACGGGCGATCCACCAGCTTCGCGACCTACCTGCAGCAGCAGGCGGACCGGCGGGGCGAGGGCTCCGCCCGCGACCTCGCGCGGCGCTGGAACGACGATCCGGACCAGACCTTCTGGCGTGCCTACGCCATCGGCGGCCTCGTCGAGCGCTGGGCGCCGCTCGCGCGCACGGTGAGCGTCGTGACGGTGCCTCGACGCGGGGCGGCTCCCGACGAGCTCTGGCACCGCTTCCGCCGCGCTCTCGACCTCGGTCCGGTGCTGCCTGAGACACCACCGGCCCTGGACGACCTCGAGGCCAACGTCGGCCTGACCGAGCCCGAGGTGCTGGTGCTCGCGGCGCTCAACCGCCAGGTGGACGCCACCAAGGCCGACAGCCCGGCCATGCGGGCCCTGCGAGCGCGCATCGTCCGCGACGCCTTCGCCACTCGCTCCGATCGAGGCTCCCCCGTGCGCATCCCGGACTCCTGGGTGCCACGCGTCACCGACTGGGCGGCCGACGACCTCAGCGTGCTGCGCTCGACATCGGCCATCCTCGTGGGACCGGAGTCCGACCTGGTAGTTGAGCCTCCCGCCGGCCCCGCAGGTGACGGGCCGCGAGCCGACGATGTCGCCCGAGCCGCGGGGGCGGCGCTGGCGTATCTCGCCGGCCCCGCCACCTAGACTGCCGACGTGCTCGTCCTCGTCTGCGGTATGCACCGCTCCGGATCCACCCTGGTCTGGCAGATCGCGCGCCAGCTCCTCGACGGATCACCCGGATTGCGCAACCCCCGGGGCGTGTCCACCGAGGAATACCCGGCCGCCGCGGCGGATCCGGGCGACCTGCTCATGGCCAAGGTGCACTTCCGCCCGGCTCTGGACCGCGGCGACTTCCCCGATGACGGCGCCCGCTACCTCTACACCTACCGCGATCCGCGCGACGTCGTCGCCTCGCTCTATCGCAAGGGCCGCTACAAGCCCGACGATCCCGAGCGAGGAGCCCGACCGAGCCGGCTCATCGTGCGTCGTGAGCTGCGCGGCGACGAGTTCTGGACCTCCAAGTCCGACGTGTGGATCGGGCGCTACGAGGACTTCCGCGACGACGTGCCCGGCCTCGTGCGCGCTCTTGCGGCCTATCTGGAGGTGTCGGCGGACGAGGCCCGCGTGGACGAGATCGTCCGAGCAGTCGACCTCGCCGCCCAGGAGGAGCGGGCCAAGGCGGCCCGAGAGCACGGCGTCGACGACGACCTGCGGGTGACCTCCAACCACATCACCGACGGCCGCGAGGGCGCATGGCGCGACACCCTCACCTCCGAGGAGCTCGTCGCCATCGAGGCGGAGAGTGCGCGCTGGCTCGTCGAGCACGGATACGACGTCGAGACCGAAGTGGGCCGCCGCAAGACGACCGACCTGCGGGAGGCTGCGGACGCTCCGGTCCGCCCCGCGCCGGCTGCCGCGCGCCGCGCCGGGCGCGAGCGCTGGGCCCTGCCGCTGCTCGTCCTCGCCGTCGCGCTGGGGATCGCCGGTGCCATCGCCGCGCTCACCCTGCCCGCGCTGTCGATCCTCCCCTGGGCCGCGGCCCTCGCCGCCGGCATCGTGGGCGGCTACCTGTGGGGTCGGGACGGCCGCTCCCTCCGGCCGCGCCGGCGACGCTGACATGGCGGGCCACCCCGGGATCCCGGACGCGGAAGCGGTGGCCTCGAGCGCGGGCGCCGCCCTAGCGCTCGCACTGCGCGGCAGACGGGACCGCGGCGAGGAGTGAGCGGTCAGTCTCGCGCCCACTCCTCCAGCTGACGGACGAACGCCGGCCCATCGACCGCCCAGTCGGCGTGCGTCCGCACCCAGGCACGGCCCGCATCGGCCATCGCCTGACGGCCCTGGTCATCCTCGTCGAGGGCGAGCACCGCCTCGCACGCCATGTCCGCGCTCTCGAACGGGACGATGACACCCGCCCCGGTGCTGTCGGCGAGCTCTCTCGCGAGCGGCAGCGGCGTGGAGACGAAGGGAACCCCGCGGGACAGGTACTCGAGGAGCTTCGTCGGCATGGAGTGCCGGTAGTTCGCCTCGTCATGGAGCAGCGACACCCCGACGGTCGCGCCCTCGATGCGCGCGAGCGCCTCGGCGTTCGGCAGGAAGCCTCGCCAATCGATCCACCTGGCCTCGCTGGCGCGCGCGATCTCGGCGGCCACCTCCGGGTCCGCGTTGCCGATCACCTCCAGGACCACGCCGCGCGAGGCGAGCGCACGTCCGAGCCGGACCAGATCGCGCGCGCCGCGCGCCCGCGTGAGGCGACCCACGTAGATCGCGCGGCCCCGCCGAGTCGGCGCCACGCGATCGGGCACCACAGGGGTGTTGGGCACGACCGGATGCGCCTTCGCGAAGCGCGCGGCGTACGCCCGCTCGGCCAGGAGCAGGTGCCAGGCGCCTTCCGCCCGGCCCTCCATCCAGCGCGCCCCGGCCCCCACGGGCCCGACCAGCGGACGCGGCATCCACGGGCGCATGGAGAGCGCCGCCGCGGTGTCCTCGTGGACGTCCCACACGATCGCCGGGTGCGCGATGCCGGCCGCGGCCAACGCCGCATCGGGGCTGTGCAGGAGCACCACGTCGTGCCGTGGCGCTTCGCGGCGCAGGACTCGCCTCGCGTGCCTCACGGCAGCGAGCCGCCTGCGCCCTGCGCTGCGAGGGATGTCCAGGGCACGCACGCCCGCGCGGGGCTGGGCGCCGCAGGCGGAGAAGGGGGCCGCCTGGGTCACCTCGTGGCCGGCATCCAGGAGCGCGCCGATCTGCCTCTCCGCGATGCGCGCGTCACGGGGGTCGTGCACGGGGCACACCACCAGCACGCGCACGTCAGTCCTGGTCCTGCTCGGCCGCGAGCTCGGCAAGGGCCTGCTCATTGGCCTCCTTGCGCTTGCGGCGGCGCTCGCGCAAGGCCTTCTTGCTCTGCAGGCCGTAGCGGGCTTCGTACTCCGGGACGACGTCATCAGGGTGACCGTCGGCGATGATCCGGCCCTGGTCGAGCCAGAGGACGCGATTGCACGCCGACCGGATCGCGCCCATCGAGTGGCTGACCAGGAAGATCGTGTCCGCGTCGTCGCGCAACTGCTGAATGCGCTGGCTACTGCGCTTGACGAACTCCCCATCGCCCGTGGACAGCGCCTCGTCGATCAGCAGGATCTCGTGGGTCACGGCCGAGGCGATCGCGAACTTCAGGCGCGCGGACATGCCCGAGGAGTAGGTGTTCATGGGCATGTGGATGGCGGAGCCGATGCCGCTGAACTCCACGACGGACGGGATGCGCTCGCGCACCTCGGCCGGGGTGAGCCCTAGGGCGAGCAGTCCGAGCTCCACGTTGCGCAGGCCGGACAGGGCCTGCATGAGGGCCGAGCTCACGCCGAGCATCGTCGGCTGGCCGTCTGCGTAGACCGCGCCCTCGTTGGGCGGGAGGAGTCCGGCGATGGCGCGCATCAACGTGGACTTGCCGGCGCCGTTCTTGCCGATGACCCCGACGGCTTCCCCCTGGCGGGCGACGAAGCTCACTCCCCGCAGGGCATGCACCTCGCGCTTGGTCGAGACGGGCCTGCGGCTGCGCAGGCGCCGCCAGCGACTGGCGTGGGGATCCAGTGGCGCGTCGGGCGCCGTCCACACGCGATAGACGATGTGGAGGTCGTCGACGACGACCTTGATCGGGGCGTTCGGGTCGTTCGCCTTCGGCGGCTCGACATCCGAGAAGTCCGCGTCGTCGCTGAGGTCGAAGTCGTCGTCATCCTCGGCCATAGCGGTCCTCCGCGCGCCAGAAGAACCACATGCCGAACGGCAGCATGACCAGGGCCCATGCGGCTGCGAGCGCCCAGTTCCAGGCGCCCCATGGCGAGAAGTAGGAGTCCATGAGCGCATCGCGCATGCAGTTGAGGTAGACCGTGCCGGGGTTGATCTCGATGAGGAAGGTCACCCACGGCGGCACGCCCAGGCGGGTGAGACGGTCGGCGATCGGGATCATGACGCCGGACATGTAGCCCCAGATGCGCAGGATGTAGGGCAGCACCTCCGACACGTCCTGCACGGTCGCGACCACGCGAGCCATGACGAGCGCCATCCCCAGGGAGAACATGAGGATGAGGAGCAGGGCCACCGGGGCGAGGAGCCACTGCCAGGTGATCGACTCTCCGGTGACGAGGAGGATGACGACCATGATGGGCAGCGCATACATGAAGACGCGCAGTTGCTTGATCACGATGGCGATGGGCAGGACGGCCCGCGGGAAGTGGATGGATCGCACGAGGCCCTCGTTGCCCGAGATGCTGCGGGATCCGACCGTAATGGACTGCCTGATGATCGCGAAGGTGAAGACCCCCGCGGCGAGGAACCCGGTGTAGTTGGCCACGCTCCCGCGACCGCCGAGCAGGAAGCCGAAGAGGAACCAATAGATCGCCATCGTGAGGACGGGATCCATCACCTGCCAGAACTGCCCGAGCCTGCTCTTGGTGTTCTGCTTGTCGACGCTGGCCTTGGCGAAGGCGAAGATGAAGGCCCTGCGCTGCCAGAGGCTGCGCAGGTAGGCCCCGAAGGGCGGGCGGCTGTTGACCAGCTCGAGGCCGGCTTCGCGGGCGAGGTCCCGGGCGTCGACCTCGCGGCCGTCGACGAGGATCAGAGCCGCACCACCTTGGGTCCGCTCGTGGCGCCGCGCGTGTCGAAGAGCCGAGGGGCTCGGGCTGCGATGCCCGCGAGGTCGTAGGCAGTGTGGTTCTGCAGGAGGACGACGAGGTCCGCGCGGGCGAGCGCGACATCGAGGTCGTCGACGCGGGTGAGGGTCGTGGTCCCGATCCGCCACGACTCGACGTGGGGATCGTGGAACTCGACTTCGGCACCCTTGTCCCGCAGTTCAGCCGCGATCGGCTTCGCCGGAGACTCCCGCTGGTCGGCGATGTCGGGCTTGTAGGTGACGCCGAGCAGCAGCACGCGCGATCCTCGCAGCGGCTTGCCCTCGTCGTTGAGTGCGTCCTGGATCCGGCGCACGACGTAGGACGGCATGCCGGCGTTGATCTCCTGGGCCAGCTCGACGAATCGGAAGGGGTAGCCGAGCTTCGCCTGCACCTGGTACGAGAGGTAGTTGGGGTCGATCGGGATGCAGTGCCCGCCGACGCCCGGGCCGGGATAGAAGGCCTGGAACCCGAAGGGCTTGCTCTTGGCCGCCGCGATGACGTCCCACAGGTCGATGTCGAGCTCGTAGCAGAAGCGAGCCATCTCGTTGACGAGGGCGATGTTGATGTGCCGGTAGGTGTTCTCGAGCAGCTTGGCCATCTCGGCCTCGCGCGTCCCACGTGCACGCACGACGGTGTCGACGAAGCGTGCGTAGAAGACGGCGGCAGCGTCGGTGCACGCCTCGGTATGTCCGCCCACGACCTTCGGGGTGTTGCGCATGCCGAAGTGCGGATTGCCCGGGTCGATGCGCTCCGGGCTGAAGGCCAGGTGGAAGTCACGGCCCGCCACGAGACCTCCGGCCTCGAGCACCGGTCGCACCTCATCGTCGGTGGTCCCGGGATACGTGGTCGACTCCAGGACGACCAGGTGACCGGGCTGGAGGTGCTCGGCGATGGCGCGGGTCGCCCCCAGCACCGCGCCGAGGTCCGGTCCTCCCTCGGGCGTGAGGGGGGTCGGGACGCAGATGACCACGGCTCGGGCGTCCGCGATGACCGATGGATCGGTGGTGGCCGTGAACCCTCGCTCGATCATGTCGGCGATGTCGGCGTCCGAAAGGTCGTCGACGTGCGACCGGCCCGCATTGAGACCCTCGACGACCCCGGCGGACACGTCGAGCCCGGTCACGGAGAGCCCGGCGCGCGTGGCCTCCTGCGCCAGCGGCAGGCCGACGTAGCCCAGCCCGATGACCACCAGATCGCGCGTCATGTCCGTCCTTCGCCTTCCCTGCCGGCCTCGCAGCCCGCGGAGCCGTCGTGGCCGCAGGGCGGTCAGCCCGTGAGGGCGCCGAGGAAAGAGTACGCCGCCCGATAGCCCCCCATGACGGAAGGCCACGTGCGCGTGGCCTCGACCCAGGCCCGGGCCTGAGCGCCCGCCTGGCCCCGCTCGACGGGGTCCACGAGCGCGTGCACGGCCTCGGCGAGGGCCCGGGGGTCCCCCGCCGGCACCAGGCGCGAGCCCGGGGCGAGGACCTCGGCCACAGCGGGCAGGTCGCTGCCCACGACCGGGATGCCGCGAGCCTGCGCTTCGAGGGGTTTGAGTGCGGTCACCCCGCGATTGAGCGCGGTGTCCGCCCGCGGCAGGGCGAACACGTCGAGAGCGTCGAACCACTGGCGCACCTGCGCCACGGGCACCCGACCGGGAGAAAGGAGGGGGACCCCGCTCGACGCGGCACGGGCGCGCAGGGAGGCCAGTCCCGGTCCGTCGCCCACGACGAGCGCGCGTGCATCGAGTCCTTCGCCACGCAGCAGCGCGACCGCGTCAACCAGGGTGTCGAAGCCTTCGTCGTCGTTGACGGTGGCCACGCTGCCCACCCAGAACGCCTCCTCGATGCCGAGGGCACGGCGCGCAGCCTGGGCATCGCGCGGTTCGAGGAAGTCCAGGGGTACGGCGTTGGGCACCACGAACACCCGCTCTGCCGCGACGCCGCGGGAGATGATCGCCTCGCGCATGCTCTCGCTCAGTGTCGTCACGGCATCGGCCGCGAGCAGCGCCTCGGTGTGCCTGTCGCGCAGGAGTGCGTAGGTGTCGCTGTCCCGGGCGGCCTCCCCGCCGTGGCGTGCGAGCCAGGTGTCCTCGAAGAACGACCGAGCCTCGTAGGCGACCGGAAGCCCGCGGGCGCGGCCGACCTCGAGCGCCACCGCCGCGTTGACGTGGTCTGAGGCGGCGTGGAGCACGCCGGGGCCGATGCGATCGACGAGCCGTCCCAGCAGGTCGGCGTACTCCTCGCGCATGCGCTCGTCCGCAGGCATGACGATGGGCAGCAGCCGGTGGTAGGGCACGCCGTCGACGACCTGCGGGTCGGGTGACGTGAGGTCGCCGTGCGTCACGGGGTAGCCCGGCCGCGTGACGACGCGCGCGTCCCAGCCGACGTCCCGCTGCGCGCGAGCGATCCGCTGGGTGCGGATGGTGGATCCCGCCTGCGTCAGCGGAAGGGAGTTCGTCACGACATGGAGCACGCCGAGCCTGCCTTCCGCGGCGCGTCGTGCCCGGGGTCGGACAGCGGGCGCGCCGACGGGCTGGCCCAGGAGTTGGAGCTGCCGCCTGGCCGCGCGGACCGCGCGCCGCCCGCGCGCATCGGCTGGACGCGTGCCGGCCGCAAGGACCAGGCGCCCCGAGAGGACATCGACCGCGAGCTCGCACGAGGTGCGCTCTGCCGCGCCCGGGGGGACGAGATCCAGGGCGCGCAGCGCATCGTCGTAGCGATCCTGGGCGACCGCGCGATCGACGAGTGCCACGGGATCGTCGGGCTCGTCCCTGCGCAGGCGCGGCACCGCGCGCTCGAGCGAAGCACGGCCTCGGGCAGGGTCGGCAGCGAAGCGACGCAGGGCTCCCGTCGCGGCGAGGGGAACGCGCCGCACGAAGCCGAGTCTCCTCATGCCCACCTCACGGTCTGGGATACTAGACGGCGGTGACGAGGGCGTCACCGCACGCGATCCCCGGAGCCGGCTCGCGGCGCCAGCGACAGGAAGGCCGCGATGACCCTGCTGCACGTCACCGGGGCCCGTCCCAACTTCCCCAAGGCGGCTCCCGTGATCGCTGCCCTGGCCGCTCGCGGCGCCCGGCAGCGCCTGGTGCACACGGGCCAGCACTACGACGACCGCATGTCGGAGGTGTTCTTCCGCGAGCTCGACCTGCCTCGGCCCGACATCAACCTCGGTGTCGGCTCGGGAGGCCACGCTGAGCAGACCGCAGCGCTCCTCGTGGGCCTCGAGGCCGAGATGCTGGCCACGCGTCCCGAGCTGGTCATCGTCTATGGAGACGTCAACTCCACTCTCGCCGCGGCCATCGCCGCGAGCAAGCTCGGCATCCCGATTGCACACGTCGAAGCCGGACTGCGCTCGTTCGACATGACGATGCCGGAGGAGATCAACCGGATCGTCACCGACCGCCTCTCCGATCTCCTGCTGTGCACGAGCGCCGATGCGATCGCGCACCTGGCCCGCGAAGGCGTGTCTCCCGAGCGCATCCATCTCGTCGGCAACCCGATGATCGACACACTCCTGGCCAACCTGGAGCGCTTCGATCCGGTCAGGATGCGCGAGCAGTTGCGACTGCCTGGCGACTACCTCGTCGCGACGCTTCATCGACCCGGCAACGTCGACGACCCTGAGTCCGCGGGCGAGCTCGTCGCCCTCCTGCACGCCGCGGCGTCCCGCGCCGACATCGTGCTGCCGCTGCATCCGCGCGGCCGGGCGGTGCTCGAGGCCCTCGGGCTCGACGATCACCCGCGCATGCATGTCGTCGAGCCGCTCGGCTACCTCGACTTCATGGGCCTCGTGCGCGGCTCGCGCGCCGTGATCACCGACTCCGGCGGCGTGCAGGAGGAGACCACCGTCCTGGGCATCCCCTGCCTGACCCTGCGACCCAACACGGAGCGGCCCGTCACGATCACGCACGGCTCCAACCGGCTGGCGACACACACGACGCTGCTCCCGCTCCTGGATGACGCGCTCGCCGGCAATGTCGACACCGACCGCCGCCCTCCCCTGTGGGACGGGCATGCCGGCGAGCGCATCGCCGACGTCATCCTTGACTGGCTCGGGGAGCTCGACCGGCTTGGGGAGCTCGAGCGCCGATGAGCGAGGAGATGGCGCCCGAGGGCGCCTCCCCCGGCGAGGCGGAGCGCACGACGAGCGGCGCACGACTGATGTCCGAGCTGCGCCAGGCTCAGGCACGCGCCGACCGCGCCGAGCGCGAACTCGATCGCACGAAGCGCAGCGCCGCCTACGTCGTCGGGGATCTCTTCGTACGTGCCGCCAAGGACCCTCGCCGACTCCTCCTGCTCCCTCGCGATCTCTGGCGCACCTGGCGCCTGCGCCGCTCCCGCCGCACCGCTCCGAAGACCCCCGGTCAGGCCCGGACACGCGAGGTGCTCGACCTCGACGCGGCGCGATTGCTCGTGCCGCGCATCGCCACTGTGGCGCCGGGTCGCGGGCTATCGATCGCGGGCGCCATCGCGACCGCAACTGCCCGCGGGTGGTCCCCCTACGCCGCGGTGAGCCCTGCCCTGCCTCACGAGGCGGCTGCCCTCGTCGAGGCCATCGATCCCGACGTCGTTGTCATCGACACCTCTGCCGCCCTTCCCGGGCAGGCGTGGTCCCATCTGGGCGACCCCGCGGCGGTCGACCGCCTCCTCGCTGCCGGGGCGCTCGTGGATGCCGCGCACGCACTGGGACGACCCGCCGTCCTGCTCCGCATGACGTCCCCCGCGCACACGGCTTACCTCGACGCCCTGGCCCGTCGCTGCGACCTTGTCGTCGACGGGCCCGGCGCTGCGCGGCGATCACCTTGGCACCCGGGCGTGGATCCGCTCGCGGATGCGGCCCTCCCGGGGAGCCCTGCCCTACTGGTCACTGCGACGCCAGGCGACGAAGTCGACGTCGTCTCGCGCGCGGCAGAGCGCTCCCTGCGCATCGACCCCACGCTCCCGGACGACGTCGCCTGGTCTCGCGCGCTGACCGCCTCGACCGGCGTGCTCGCCGAGACCGTGGCACCCGGGCTGCTCGGAGCGGGCCTCGCGAGCGTGTCCGCCCTCGTCGCGGGCCGACGCGTCCTGGGCCCGGGCGACTCTGACCTCGCTCGGATGCTCTCGCCGTGGGCCGACGCACGCACGGCCCTCGCGACGAGCACCGATCCCGATACCCTCGCGGACCTCGCCCGGCGCGGCCCCGCGCCGCTCACTGCCGATGAGCACCGCGCGGCCTTCGCCGCGGTCCTCCTCGCTGCCGCGGCGCCCGTCCAGCTCACGGTCCTCGCGGAGCGACTCGGTATCTCCTCGCGCCCGCGCGCCTGCTGGGATGTCGCGCTCATCGCCGACTCCGACATCGATCCCGATCGTGTCATCGCCCAGGTCTGGCGTCCGCGCGAACTCGTCGTGGCGGAGGGTCTCCCCGACCGCGCCCGCAACGCCCTATCCGGCGCGGGAATCGAGGTCGTGGTGGCCGGTCCAGACGCCACTCGTGACCCGGCACTCCTCGGCACCTCCTCGCCGTACGTCGCACAGCAGGTCGACCTGCGCGACCCTCACGACCTGCTCGACCTGCTCGCCGGCCACCTGCTCGGACAGCCGGCGCGCTCCCATCCCACCGACGCGCGACTGGTGAGCGCGACATGACCCGGTCCCTTCGCGCGATCGTCTACGGCGACGTCAACCTCAACATCCTGGACGGCTCCGCCATCTGGGTGCAGTCGATGAGCGAGGCCCTCTCGCGTGCCGGCGTCGACGTGCGCGTGCTCCTCAAGGCACCCGTCGAGACGGGGCGACTCGTCGATCCGCTGCGCGAGATGCCACGGGTGTCGGTCATCGACCCCTTCGCGTCTGGCATGGCATCAGCACGCACCCCGCTCAGTGCTGACAGCGCCGTGTCGCTCATCGAGAGCCTCGATGCCGAGGCGCCGGCTGATCTCATCGTGGTTCGTGGGCTGCGCCTGGTGACGGCCGCTGCGGCGTCGTCACGGCTGCGGGGGCGACTGTGGACCTACCTCACCGACATCGCCCAGAGCCCGCTCGACATGGACGATGAGCAGCGCGAGCGCCTCACCGCCGTCGCGGGCGCGAGTCGCTGGATGCTGTGCCAGACCGAGGAGTTGCGCTCCCTCATCGAAGGCACCATCCCCGGCACGGGCGGCAGATGCGTGCTGTGGAGCCCGATCGTGCCCGCCCCCGAGATCGACATCGCGGTGCGCGAAGGCACCGGCGATCCCCTGCGCCTCGTCTACACCGGCAAGTTCGCGCCTCTGTGGAACACCCTCGAGATGACCCGGCTGCCCGCGCTGCTCGCCGAGCAGGGCATCACCGCCGAGGTGCACATGGTCGGTGACAAGATCCACGACGTCCCGGACGATCCCGACTGGTCGGCGACCATGCGCGCGGCCCTCGAATCGACCCCCGGGGTGGTCTGGCACGGCGGCATGCCCCGCCAGGAGGCCATGGCGCTCGCCGCCTCGGGCGACCTCGGCCTGTCCTGGCGCGCTCCCGAGATGGACGCGAGCTTGGAGCTGAGCACCAAGGTCCTGGAGTTCGGCGTCCTCGGCGTTCCGGTGCTGCTCAACCGGACTCCCATGCACGAGGCCCTCCTCGGGGCCGACTACCCGCTCTTCGTCGCCGACGAGGCCGACATCGCCGCGGCATGCGCGAAGGTCGTCGCAGAGCCCACCCTCCTCGCAGAACTGCGGAGCCGTGTCGCCGATGCCGTGTCGCCGTATCGCATGGAAGCGGCTGCCGAACGCCTGCGCGACGTGCTCGAGCGCACCTTCCCTCCCGCTCCCGCCGCACTGGAGGCCGCTACGCGCGCACAGGGCCGCCCGCTGCGCGTGGTCGTGGCCAGCCACGACCTGAAGTTCTTCACCCGCATCCAGGAGCACCTCTCCGAACTGCCGGGGGTCGAGCTCCGCCTGGACCGCTGGGATGCGCTGTCGGTGCACGACGCGGCCGCGAGCGAGGCGCTGGCAGCGTGGGCTGACGTCGTCATCTGCGAGTGGGCCGGCCCCAACCTCGTGTGGTACTCGCGGCACAAGCGCCCTGGCCAGCGGCTCATCGTCCGCCTGCACCGCTTCGAGCTCGACGCCGGGTGGCTCGCCGACGTGCGATCGGATGCCATCGACCAGGTCGTCTGCGTGAGCCCCTACTACGCACAGCTCACTGCGGAGCGGACCGGCTGGCCCGCGGACCGGATCGTGGTGATCCCCAACTGGGTCGACGTCGAGCAGTTCGATCGACCCAAGCTCGCGGGCGCGGAGTTCACTCTCGGCATGATCGGCATCTCCCCCCATCGCAAGCGTCCCGAACTCGGCGTGGAGATCCTCGCCCGCCTGCGCCGCCGGGATCGCCGCTATCGCCTCGCGGTGAAGTCCAAGATGCCGTGGGACTACTGGTGGATCTGGCGCAAGCCCGAGGAGCGCGCCGAGGCGGAGCGTCTCTTCCATCGACTCCACGACGACCCCGTCGTCGCCGGTGCGGTGACCTTCGACGGCTTCGGGGGCGACGTCGCCGCGTGGTTGCGTCGCGTCGGCTGGGTCCTGTCGACCTCGGACGACGAGAGTTTCCACCTCGCCCCCGCCGAGGGCATGGCATCCGGCGCAGTGCCCGCACTGCTCCCGTGGCCGGGGGCGGACACGATCTACGACACCCGGTGGATCCACGACGATCCCGCGGCGGTCGCCGACGCCATCCATGAGATCAACGCCTCGGGTCGGTGGGAGGCCGAGCGCCTCTTCGCGCGAGAGCAGGTTCAGGCGTCGTTCCCGCTAGATGCCGTCTGCGAGACGTGGGCGCGCATCCTGGTCGAGGACCTATCCCCCGACACCGCTCACGGCACGCTCGCGCGCAATCCCTAGTCGCCGGCGAGATCGGGCGGGAAGACGGCGGAGTACGCCGCCGTTCCACTGCTGCACTCCGCGAGGGCGAGCAGGGCATCTCCATGCAGCAGGGCGACGGTCCCCTCGCGAGGCGCGTCCTCGGGCCACGGGATACGCACGCCGTGGACCACCGATCGGACAAGGCCCTCAGGGATCTCCACCCAGGGCAGCGATCGGCGGGCCGCTTCGGCAGCGGGCATCGGCGCGACATCGCCCAGGTCCTCGACCGAGCACGCATCGTCGAGGGTGAACGCACCCGAGCACGTGCGCCGCAATGCGATGACATGGCCGCCCACGCCCAGGTGCTCGCCCACGTCGCGCGCCAGGGCACGCACGTAGGTGCCCGCCGAGCACGCAACGCGCACGTCGATCACCGTGACCTCGACGCCAGAGGCTTCCGCATGGCGAAGGTCGAGCAGGTCGAAGGACTCGATCGTGACCTCGCGCTCGGGGACCTCGACGTCCTCGCCGGCGCGCACGCGCTCATGCGCCCTCCTGCCGTCGATGCGCACCGCACTGACCGCGCTCGGTCGCTGGCGGACAGTCCCGCGCCACGGGGCCATCGCCGCAGCGACATCCGCTGAATCCAGCGTGGCTCCCCCCGCGCGCACGATGTCCCCCTGGGAGTCGTCGCTGGTGGTCGCGACGCCGAGCACGATCGTGGCGACGTACTCCTTGCCCTGGGCCGAGAGGTGCCCGAGGAGCCGCGTGGCCGATCCGAGGCCCAGGACGAGCACTCCGGTCGCCAGCGGATCGAGGGTGCCCGCATGACCGACGCGGCGGGTGCCCCAGGCCTTGCGCGCCCGTCCGACGATGGCGTGCGACGTGGGCCCTTCGGGCTTGTCCACCACGACGATGCCGTGCGGGCCCAGGGGGGTCATCCCTGCGGTTCCTCCTCCGCGGGATGGCGGTAGGGGTCGGGGTCGCCCGCGTAGTCCGCGCCCGTGGCCTGGGCGTGCACCTGCGCGTCGGACTCCGCCGCGGCGCGCAGCAGGTCGTCGATGTGCTTGGCGTTGTCCGGGAGGGCATCGAGCACGAAGGCCAGTGACGGCGTGTGCTTGATGCCGGTCTGCCGGCCGACCTCGCTGCGCAGGACCCCCTTCGCGGACTCGAGGGCTGCGGCCGTGGCCGCGCGCTCCTCGTCGTCGCCATAGACCGTGTAGAACACCGTGGCTTCGCGCAGGTCGGGGGTCACCCGGGCGTCGGTGACGGTGATGAAGCCGAGCCGCGGATCCTTGACCTTCATCTCCAGGGTCTCCGCGACGATCTCGCGGACGCGGTCCGCGAGCTTGCGGGCACGTGCCTCAGCCGCCATCAGCGCACTCCTTCGTCATCGCCGCCGAACAACCGCCGACGGACTCCCACCACGGTGATCTCCGGGAGGCCGGAGACCCACTGCTCGCACGCATCGGCGACCCCCTGCGCGTGGGCGGCATCGCCGGACACCACCCCGACGGTCACCAGGGCCCGGCGGTGCAGGTCCTGGTGATCGGTCTCGGCTGCCGCCACGTCGAACTTCCTCCGCAACTCTCGGACGATCGGCTTCACCACGGAGCGCTTCTCCTTGAGAGAGTGCACATCCCCGAGAAGGATGTCCATCTCGCAGGTCGCCACGAACACGACGTCTGCCCCTAGGCGCGCGGGATCTCGCGCATCTCGTAGGTCTCGATGACGTCATCAACCTTGACGTCGCCGTAGCTGCCGAGGTTGATGCCGCACTCGAAGCCCTCGCGGACCTCCGTGACATCGTCCTTGAAGCGACGCAGCGTGGCAATGGAGAGGTCGTTGGCCACGACCGCGCCATCGCGCACGAGCCGCGCCTTGGTGTTGCGACGGATCTCTCCGCTGCGCACGAGGCAGCCCGCGATCGTGCCGAACTTGGAGGACTTGAAGACCTCGCGCACCTCGGCGGTGCCGAGCTGGACCTCCTCGTAGACGGGCTTGAGCATCCCGCGCAGGGCAGCCTCAATCTCGTCGATCGCCTGGTAGATGACGGAGTAGAAGCGGACGTCCACGCCCTCCTGAGCGGCGAACTCCGCGACCTTGCCCTCGGGTCGGACATTGAAGCCGACCACGACGGCATCCGACGCGCTCGCCAGGGTGACGTCGCTCTTGGTGATGGCGCCGACACCGCGGTGGATCACGCGCAGCGAGACCTCGTCGCCCACCTCGATCTTGAGCAGGGCGTCCTCGAGGGCCTCGACCGAGCCGGAGACGTCGCCCTTGAGGATGAGGTTGAGCTCGCGCTGCTCACCCTCCTCGATGCTCTTGAGGAAGTCTTCGAGGGTACGCCGTGCACGCGACTTGGCGAGCTGAGCATTGCGCTCGCGCGCCTGCCTCGTCTGGGCGATCTGCCGAGCCGTGCGATCCTCCTCGACCACGAGGAAGGTGTCGCCTGCTCCGGGCACTGTGGTGAGGCCGAGGACCTGCACCGGCCGCGAGGGCAGCGCCTCATCGACGGCGTTGCCATCCTCGTCGAGCATCGCCCGGACTCGGCCGTAGGCGTCGCCCGCGACGATCGAGTCTCCCGGTCGCAGCGTGCCGCGCTGGACGAGCACCGTGGCCACCGGGCCGCGGCCGCGGTCCAGGTGCGCCTCGATGGCGACGCCCTGGGCGTCCTGGCTGGGATTGGCCCGCAGGTCGAGCGAGGCATCGGCGGTGAGCAGGATCGCCTCGAGCAGATCGTCGATGCCGGTCCCCTTGACCGCAGACACGTCCACGAACATCGTCTCGCCGCCGTACTCCTCGGCCACGAGCCCGAACTCGGTGAGCTGGCCGCGCACCTTCGACGGGTCGGCACCCTCCTTGTCGACCTTGTTGACCGCCACCACGATGGGGACCTCAGCGGCCTGGGCGTGGTTGAGCGCCTCGATCGTCTGGGGCTTGACGCCATCGTCCGCGGCCACGACGAGCACGGCGATGTCGGTCACCTGCGCACCGCGAGCACGCATGGCCGTGAAGGCCTCGTGACCCGGGGTGTCGATGAAGGTGATCGCCCGATCGCCGTTGTCGGAGTGGGCCGTGATCTGGTAGGCGCCGATGTGCTGGGTGATGCCACCGGCCTCACCCGCCACGACGTTGGTCTTGCGGACGGCATCGAGGAGCTTGGTCTTGCCGTGGTCGACGTGACCCATGACCGTGACGACCGGCGGGCGGGGCAGGAGGTCGGCCTCGTCGCCCTCGTCCTCGCCGAAGTCCAGCGAGAACGACTCCAGGAGCTCGCGATCCTCGTCCTCGGGTGACACGACCTGGACGTCGAAGTCGAGCTCGCTGCCCAGGAGCTTCAGCGTGTCGTCGTCGACCGACTGGGTCGCCGTGACCATCTCGCCGAGCTTGAACAGCACGGTGACCAGGTCCGCGGGGCTCGCGTCGATCTTCTCCGCGAAGTCGGTGAGGCTGGCACCGCGGGGCAGGCGCACGATCTGCCCGTTGCCGCGCGGCAGGCGCACGCCGCCGATCGTCGGAGCCTGCATGTTGTCGAACTCCTGGCGCTTCGCGCGCTTGGACTTGCGACCGCGCGACGGGCGCCCGCCGGGCTTGCCGAAGGCACCCGCGGTGCCGCCACGGCCACCGGGTCCGCCACGGCCGCCGGGACGACCACCGAATCCGCCACCGGGTGCGCCACCAGGGCCTCCACCGGGTCCGCCACCGCCGGGACCACCGAAGCCGCCGCCAGGACGACCACCCGGGCCGCGACCGCCGGGTGCGCCGCCGGGACGACCGGGTGCGCCGCCGGGACGACCGGGTGCGCCGCCGGGACGACCGGGTGCGCCAGGGGCGCCACCCGGACGAGCACCGGGCCGGGGCACGCCCGGCACGCGCGGCATCATGCCCGGCGTCGGCCGTGGGATGCCGGGGACCGCAGGGGCTGCGCGGCCCATGCCGGTGTTGCCGGTGAAGGGATTGTTGCCCGGGCGCGGGGCCGCCGGACGCGGTGCTTCCCGCGCGGCCACATTGCCGGTGAAGGGGTTGTTGCCGGGACGTGGGCCGGCCGGGCGCGCCGGGCGCGCGGGCTCGCCGTCGTCCGCGGACGCGGCGGGCGCAGCGGGCTCGGGCGCGGGCGGCTCGGCAGCGGGCGGCTCGGGGGGGGCAGCTACGGCCGTCTCGAGCACCAGATCAGGGGCCGCGGCCTCGACCGGCGCGGGCGGCTCCTTGGGGGCGGCTGACTTCTTGGCGGCGCGCTTGGGCTTGGCCTCGGCGGCCGGCGCAGCCGGCATGGCGTCCTTGAGCTTGCGGACGACGGGCGCCTCGACCGTGGATGATGCCGAGCGCACGAACTCGCCGAGCTCCGCCAGCTTGGCGAGCACGACCTTGCTCTCGACTCCGAGCTCCTTGGCGAGCTCGTAGACCCGGACCTTCGACACGACTCTCCTGTCTTTGGTCCGGGAGCGCGCTACGGGCGCGCGGCCGGACCGTCAGTGCTGGACGACCCTGCTCATGGCTGGGTGCTCATCGGTGGCTCATCCTCGGATGCCCCATCTCTGCGGCTACGCGACTACGGTTCTTCGGACGACTGCATGCGCTCCACGAACTCCCTCAACACCGTGAGATCCGGTGTCGCGGTCGCACGCAGCGCGCGAGTGAACGCCTTGCGGCGCTCGGCGGCTTCCAGGCAGCCGGGGTGCAACCACGCTCCCCGGCCTGGACGGATGGCCTCCGGGTCGGGGCTCACCGCCCCGGCATCGAGGACCACCCTGAGGAGGCCTTCCGGTGAGCTCTTCCCACGGCACCCGATGCAGGTGCGCACGCTCGAGGTGCGGGCTGCGCTCACATCGGTCCCGGGTCGGATCCACTCGGACGCCCGAGTGTAACGCCGCGGCGGGCATCTCCCGGCACCGGTGCCGTCAGGAGGAGGCGGGTGGGGGCGGCGGTGAGGCTGGCGGGGTCGGGGCCGCCGAGTCCGATGGGGGCGCCTGCGCCGGCCCGCCGGGGCGGCCCGACAGAGGCGGCTCTGCCGACTCGCCGGGCCCTGCCGGCTCCGTATCGGGCCGGATGTCGATCCGCCAGCCGGTCAGGCGGGCGGCCAGCCGCGCGTTCTGGCCCTCTCGGCCGATCGCGAGGGAGAGCTGGTAGTCCGGGACCGTCACCCGGGCCGCACGGGCAGCCGGGTCCACGATCTCGACCTTGCTCACCCGGGCGGGCGAGAGGGCATGGGCGATGAGCTCTGCGGGGTCCTCGCTGAAGTCGACGATGTCGATCTTCTCGCCTCCGAGCTCGCTCATCACCTGGCGCACCCGCTGCCCCATCGGTCCGATGCAGGCACCCTTGGCGTTGAGCCCCGGCACCGTCGACCGCACCGCGATCTTGGTGCGGTGCCCGGCCTCGCGCGCCAGGCCCGCGATCTCCACGCTGCCGTCGGCGATCTCCGGCACCTCGAGCGCGAAGAGTCCACGCACGAGCGCGGGATGGGACCGCGACACGGTGACCTGCGGACCACGAGGGCCCTTGCGGACACCGGTCACGACGCACTTGATGCGGGTGCCGTGCGGGTAGGACTCGCCGGGGACCTGCTCCGACGGAGGCAGCACGGCCTCCACCTTGCCGAGGTCCACCCGCACGACCCGGGGATCGCTCCCCTGCTGGATGACACCCGAGACCAGGTCTCCCTCGGTGCCTGAGAACTCGCCGAAGGTGCGGTCGCTCTCGGCGTCGCGCAGGCGCTGCAAGAGCACCTGGCGCGCCGTCGCGGCGGCCACGCGGCCGAAGTCGGTCGGGGTGTCGTCGTATTCGCGAGCCTCCGGGACCGCCTCGCCCGCGACCTGCTCGCCCACGGGAGCGGCCTCGCGCGCCCACACGGTGACGTGCCCGGTCTTGCGGTCGAGCTCGACGCGCGCGTCCGCGGCAGCTCCCTCCGTGCGCTGATAGGCCATGAGGAGTGCCTGCTCGATCGAGTCGACGACGAGGTCCCAGGACAGCTCCTTCTCCCGCACCAGGGCCTTGAGCGCATTGACGTCGATGTCCATCACGCCTCCTCCTGTGCCGAGGGTTCGTCGTCAGCGGACGCACCTGCGTCTGCACCGGGTCGGCGGAACTCCACCTGCACCTCGCCGCGGGAGACGTCGGACCAGGGGGTACGCCGTTCGGCGGACTCGGGCTTGCCGTTGGCGTCGGCGTCCAGCGTGACGCCCTCGTCGTCGGCTTCGCGGATGCGCCCCTCGACCGACCCGCCCGCGGTCGTGTGCAGGCGCACCCTCCGACCGACGTTGCGCCTCCAGTGCCGCGGCAGCGTCAGTGGCCGATCGATGCCCGGAGAGGTGACCTCCAGCGTGTAGGGGTCGTCCCCCATGGCATCGGAGGAGTCCAGCGCATCGGACACCGCACGACTCGCCTCGGCGATGCCATCGAGGTCGATGCCGCCATCGCGATCGACGACGACGCTCACGCGCCGACGCCGGCCCGATGCGTGGACATCGAGCGCCTCGAGGTCAAGGCCCAGGGCCGTGACGACGGGTTCGACTGCGGCGCGGACCGCTGCGTCGCCGACCTCGCGCGAGGGGCGTCCCATGGCACCTCCCTCGTCACGCGGTGTGCACGTGTCAGGTATTCACGTGTCGCATCTGTCGTGTCCGCCGCGGCGCGCCGCAGCCGACAGGGCGAGGGTACCTCCTCCCGTGGCATGCTGGCGGTCGTGCATGGCCCCCACGGTCCCGAGGCGCCGCGCGAGGCCCGGCTCACGCGGCGAGCCCTCATCGGGGGCTCAGCGCTCGTCGGGGCATCCCTCCTGGCGGCCGCATGCACCCCGAGCCCCTCGCCCGGCCCGACCGACAGCCCCGAGCCCTCACCCGATCCGGACGCACAGGTGCGCGCCGACGTCGCGGGCGCCGAGGCGTCGATCCTCGCCCTCTACGACGCGGTGATCGCCGCTCACCCGGCGCTGGCGGACGCCCTCTCGCCCCTGCGCGAGGAGCACGCGGCCCATGCCGAGGCGCTGGGCGTGCCCGCATCGGCTCCCCCCGCGCCCGCGGTCGGATCACGTGCCCAGGCACTCGCCGCCCTGAGCGAGGCGGAGCAGCAGGCAGTCGGCCAGCGCACGAGCGCCTGCGAGGCAGCCACCGGCGCCGAGCTCGCCCGGCTCACCGCCCTCATCGCCGCATCGGAAGCGGGCCACGTCGAGTTCCTGAGGGGCGTGGCATGAAGCCCTCGGCCGACAGTGCCCTCCTCGCCGCCATCCTCGGCGAGGAGGCGGCGCTCTACGCGTATGGCGTCGCGGGTCCCTGGCTCGACGGCGCCGATCGCGACCTGGCGCTCGGCGGCCTCGCCGCGCATCGCGCGCGCGTCCTGGTGCTGCGCGAGGGGGCGCCCGACTCGCAGGAGTCCGGCGCGCCCGGCGGATTCGTGACCGGGCCTGTGGACTCCCCCGAGTCGGCACGCGCCCTGCTCGCCGAGGTGGAGGCGCGGCTGGCCGCCGCATACGCCGACCTGGCTGCCGAGGTCCTCGGGGGCGAGCGCCGCAACGCGGTGCTGTCGGCGTGCGAGTGCTCGGTGCGGTCCGTCGCCTGGGGTGGCGCCACCGCAGCCTTCCCCGGGCGCTAGCCGCGAAGTGCGTCGAAGGACGCCAGCGTCTGCCACGCAAGCACAGCGATGAGCGCGCCCGTGACGACAAGCAGCA
Organism: uncultured Actinomyces sp.; assembly: GCA_964537955.1. Taxonomy (GTDB): domain Bacteria; phylum Actinomycetota; class Actinomycetes; order S36-B12; family S36-B12; genus Mxb001. Next base: position 24,042 of record CAZICY010000014.1, read on the forward strand.
CGATGCGCACGAAGCCGCTCCCGCGTGCGATGGCCGTGCGCGCGCCGATGATGGCCCCTGTCACGTTGCAGGCGGCCATGAGCAGGCCGAGGGTCCACAGCACCGATCCGCTGATGCCGAAGACGATGAGCGAGGCAGCGTTCGTGCCGACGTTGACGATCTTGGCCGTGGCGGAGGCCTGGAGGAAGGTGTAGCCGACGGCAGCCACGAGCAGGACGATGAGGAAGGAGCCGGTGCCCGGACCCACGGCACCGTCGTAGAAGCCGATGGCGAGTCCGCCGACGATCGCCGTGACGAGGTGCCTTCGCCTGGAGACCTCCCGCGACGACAGGCCGAAGTCGCGCCGGAAGGCGATGAAGAGCCAGACGAGCACCAGGGCCACGAGGATGACCGGCCGATAGACGGCCGGAGGCAGGTGGATGGCCATGAGTGAGCCCAGCGCAGCCCCGCCGAAGGCCGCCCCCGCCATCGGCAGCGCCGTCCGCAGCCGCGGCATCTCGATGCGCCCGTAGGTGATCGCCGCGGCAGAGGTGCCGAAGATGGACGAGAGCTTATTGGTGCCCAGGGCCAGCGCGGGCTTGTCGGCAGGGACAGCCAGGAGGAGCGCAGGCAGTTGGAGGAGGCCACCCCCGCCGCTCACGGCGTCGACCCACCCGGCAGCCGCAGCGACGGCGCACAGCGCGACGATGACGTACCACTCCGGTGTCACGGACCCGCCCGCCAGCCTCGCACGATGCCCAGCACGTCGGCGAGCCGCTCCGCGACGGCATCGGGCACCACGTCGACGTCGACCGCCTGGTCGCCGAGCCGCGAGTGCGGGATGAGGATCGCCCGCATGCCCGCTTGCTGCGCGCCATGCACGTCGTCCCACGGCCGGTCGCCGACGAAGACCGTGCGCTCGGGCACACCGCCGAGCGCGTCGATGGCAGCGCGGAAGGCATCGGCGTGGGGTTTCGCCACAGGCATCTCACTGGAGTAGACCGCCGCGTCGATGAGGGGGGCGAGGCCGTCTCGGGAGAAGACCGCCTCGTGATGCCACCGCGGCCAGAGCGTGTTGGACAGCACCCCGACGCGGATGCCCTCGCCTCGGAGGGACTGCAGCAGCGGGCGCGCGTCCGGGTCGGCGAGCGTGTGCGGCTCCCATGCCTCGAGGTAGGCGGCGAGCGCGACGCCGTGCCGCTCCGTGGACATGTCGACGCCGCAGGAGGCGAAGACATGGTCGAGCGTGCCCGTGCCGTTGGCCCCGCGGGAGGCCTGCTGTTCGCGCCACAGGCCTCTCTCGGCGGCAGCGAGTCGCTCCGCGAGGCCGGGATCACAGGAGTCGTAGGCGAGCGCGTACGCCGACCACTGGTGGACGAGGTCGATGTCATGCCAGGGCGTGAGGGTCCCGCCCCAGTCGAAGACGACGGCCTCGACCGTCATGCACTCACGAGAGCAACGAGGCGGTCGGCGATGTCGCCCACGGGAACGTCGACGGAATCTCCGCTGGCACGGTCGCGGAGCTCGACGACGCCGTCGGCCAGGCGCTTGCCGACGACGACGATCGTGGGCACCCCGATGAGCTCGGCGTCGTTGAACTTGACCCCGGGCGAGACGCCCCTGCGGTCGTCGAAGAGCACGCGCACCCCGCGCGCGGTGATGTCGGCGATGAGCGCCTCCGCGGCATCGAAGGGGGCATCGTCCTTGCCCGTCGCCACCACGTGAACATCGGCGGGTGCCACCTCGCGGGGCCAGACGAGTCCCTTGTCGTCGTGGTGCTGCTCGGCGATGGCGGCGACGGCGCGCGAGACGCCCAGGCCGTAGGAGCCCATCGTCACCGTCACCTGCTTGCCGTTAGCGTCGAGCACCGTGAGCCCGAGGGCCTCGGCGTACTTGCGGCCGAGCTGGAAGATGTGGCCGATCTCGATACCGCGCGCGATCTCGATCACGGAGCCGCAGCGGGGGCAGGCGTCTCCCTCGACGATCTCCACGGCCTCGATCTCGCCGTCGACATCGAAATCGCGCCCGCGGACGAGGCCGTAGACGTGGCGGCCCTTCTCGTTGGCGCCGGTGATCCACGCCGTGCCCACGGCGACGCGCGGATCGACCAGGTAGCGGACGTTGCCCTCACCGCCGAGCGCGCCGGGGCCGATGTAGCCCTTGACAAGCGCAGGGTGCTTCGGGAAGTCCTCCTCCTCGAAGGGCCGCAGCGCGACGGGGTGGAGGGCGGCCTCGAGCCGCTTCACGTCCACCTCGCGGTCTCCCGGGACGCCGATAGCCAGCGGCGCGCTCGTGCCGTCGGGGTAGTCGGCCATGAAAACCACGTTCTTGAGCGTGTCCGCGGCCGTCCACTCCCGCTCCGGGTGACGCAGGTCCGGCCGCGCATTCGACACATCGACAAGGGTCGCGATCGTCGGGGTGTCCGGCGTGTCATGCACCTGGGCCGCCGGGAGTACGGACGTGTCGGCGGGCGGGATCGGCGCGGTCACGAATGCCTCGACGTTGGCGGCGTAGTCGCACGCAGTGCAGCGGACGTAGGTGTCCTCGCCGGACTCGGTCGGAGCCAGGAACTCCTCGCTCGCCGAGCCCCCCATCGCGCCGGACTGCGCCGACACGATGACGAAGTCAAGGCCGAGCCGGTCGAAGCACGAGATGTAGGCATCGCGGTGGCGCAGATAGGACCGCTCCAGCCCTGCGTCATCCACGTCGAAGGAGTAGGAGTCCTTCATGACGAACTCCCTGCCGCGCAGGATGCCCGCGCGCGGTCGCGCCTCGTCGCGGTACTTCGTCTGGATCTGGTAGATCACCAGGGGCAGGTCCTTGTAGGAGGAGTACTCCCCCTTGACCATGAGGGTGAACATCTCCTCGTGGGTGGGGCCGAGGAGGTAGTCGCCCCCCTTGCGGTCCTGGAGCCGGAAGAGGTTGTCGCCGTACTCCTCCCAGCGCGACGTGCGCTCGTAGGGCTCACGGGGCAGCAGCGCCGGGAAGTGCACCTCCTGGAAGCCCGCCATGTCCATCTCGTCGCGCACGATGGACTCGATGTTGCGGTAGACCAGATAGCCCAGCGGGAGCCAGGAGAAGATTCCCGGCGCGACGCGGCGGACGTATCCCGCTCGGACGAGGAGCCGGTGGCTGGGCACCTCGGCATCGGCCGGATCGTCGCGGAGCGTGCGCACGAAGAGCTGGGACATTCGCAGCAGCACGGGATCTCCTCACGGACGACAGTGGGGAGAGGCTACCGGGCCGTCCGGCCTGGCCCGGCGCGGCGGCAGAGCCCCTACTGGCCGGCGCGCTGGCCTAGAGCAGGACCGTGGCGAACTCCCCTGCTGCCCGAAAGCCGACGGCGTCGTAGCAGCGGCGTGCCACCGCGTTGAAGTCGTTGACGTACAGGCTCACGATCGGCGCGATGCGCTCGCGGGCGATCTCCGCAACGGCTGCCATTCCGGGCTCGCTGAGCCCCTGGCCGCGCCGCTCGGGCGCCACCCAGACCCCCTGCACCTGGCATGCGCTCCTCGAGGCCGCGCCGATCTCAGCCTTGAAGACGACGCGACCATCCTCGATGCGGGCCAGGGCTCGGCCGGCCCGCACGAGTTCGGCCACGCGCGCGCGGTACGCCGCTCCCGCCCCGCCGGCGACGGGCGAGACGCCCACCTCCTCGGTGAACATCGCGATGCACGCGGGGACGAGGACGTCGATCTCGTCCGGTCGCACCGCTCGCACGAGCGGATCGGGCTCCACACGCGGGGCACGATCGAGTGCGAGCAGAGGCTGGCGGGCCCGGACTTCGCGTGCCGGTCCCCACGCTCCGTCGAGCAGACGCCACAGGTCGAGGACCTCCTGCGCCGGACCCACGAGCGAGGAGCCCCGGCGGCCGCCCCGCCGCAGCCTGTCGGCGAGTGCCTGGCGCGCAGCATCATCCGTGGCGATCGGCACGACGTTGGCACCGAGGTGCAGGGCGGCGACGCACCGGCCACCGCGCTCGACGACGAGGAAGTCCGAGGCGAGGCGGTGCCGCCCCGGCCGATCGGTGGCACGCACCTCATCCAGGCGCGAGGCCACGAAGCAGTGGGCCACGGGGTCGGCGTCCAGGAGCCGATCGAGGTCGGGCAGATCGGTGAACTCCAGCGGCCGGACCAGGCCGTCGCGCTCAGCCGACGGTGACGACGGGATCGCCGGCGCTGTCATCGCCCATCTCCTCGGCGAGCTTCATGGCTTCCTCGATGAGCGTTTCGACGATCTGGTGCTCGGGGACGGTCTTGATCACCTCGCCGCGCACGAAGATCTGGCCCTTGCCGTTGCCCGAGGCGACGCCGAGGTCGGCCTCGCGCGCCTCACCCGGTCCGTTGACGACGCACCCCATCACTGCCACGCGCAACGGGACCTCGAGGCCCTCGAGGCCGGCCGTCACCTGCTCGGCGAGGGTGTAGACGTCGACCTGTGCCCGGCCGCACGAGGGGCAGGACACGATCTCCAGGCCGCGCTGGCGCAGGTTCAGCGACTCCAGGATGCCGATGCCCACCTTGACCTCCTCCACGGGAGGCGCAGAGAGCGAGACACGGATCGTGTCGCCGATGCCCTGGGACAGCAGCGCGCCGAAGGCCACCGCCGACTTGATCGTGCCCTGGAAGGCGGGGCCGGCCTCCGTGACGCCCAGGTGCAACGGGTAGTCGCACTGCGCCGACAGCAGACGGTAGGCCTGCACCATGATGACGGGGTCGTGATGCTTGACGGAGATGGCGATATCGCCGAACCCGTGCTCCTCGAACAGCGACGCCTCCCACAGCGCTGACTCGACCAGCGCCTCGGGGGTGGCCTTGCCGTACTTCTCGAGAAGGCGCTTGTCCAAGGAGCCGGCGTTCACTCCGATGCGGATCGGCGTGCCCACGTCCTTGGCCGCACGCGCAATCTCCTTGACCTTGTCATCGAACTGCTTGATGTTGCCCGGGTTGACGCGCACGCCAGCGCAACCGGCCTCGAGAGCGGCGAAGACGTACTTCGGCTGGAAGTGGATGTCGGCCACCACGGGGATGCCGGACTTGCGCGCGATCTGGGGAAGCGCCTCGGCGTCATCCTGGCTCGGGACCGCGACGCGGACAATCTGGCAGCCCGCCGCGGTGAGCTCGGCGATCTGCTGGAGCGTGGCATTGACGTCGGCGGTCAGCGTCGTCGTCATCGACTGCACGCTCACCGGCGCGTCACCCCCCACCTTGACCGGATGCGTGGGGTGGCGCAGGAGCAGCTGGCGGGTCGGGCGGCGCGGAGCCAGGGTCGGCGGGGGCGCGGCGGGCAGTCCGAGATCGATGCTCACCCCGCCAGTATCCCCGACGCGGGCGCCTTCGACATCCCGGCGTCAGCCGAGGGTGATCGGCTTGACCAGGTCGGCGAAGATCACGACGGCGCCCACCACCACGAGCGCGATGGCGACGACGTAGGCCACCGGAAGCAGCCGGGCGACGTCGACCGGTCCGGGGTCGGGCTTGCGGCGCAGCCGGGCCCACTGCCGCCGGGTGCCCTCGTAGAGCGCACCGGCCACGTGCCCTCCGTCGAGGGGCAGGATCGGCAGCAGGTTGAAGAGGAAGAGAAAGAGGTTCAAGGACGCCGCGAGGCCCAGGAACATCGCGAGTTTTGCCTCGGCCGGCTCCTCCGACGCGACGACCTCCCCGCCGAGCCGGCTCACGCCGACGACGCTCACGGGACTGTCGAGCTGGCGTTCGCCTCCGCCGACGAGAGTCTCGGTGACGAGTTCGTAGACGCGCACGGGCAGCGAGACGAGTGCCACCGCGGAGCGGGCGGTGAGATCCCACATCTGCGCGGGGACGGCCGTCCACGGCTGTGCGACGTACTCGATCTCCGGGCGCACGCCGAGGAATCCCGTGGTCTCGGTCTCACCCGTGGGCTCGCCCACCTCGTCGTACACCGGGCGGGTGACGTCGACGGTGCTCACGGGGATGTCGACGGTGACGCCATCGGGACGCTGGACGGTGAGCACGCCCTCGGCCGCCCCCTCGGCACGGATCTGCTGGGTCAGCTCGTCCCACGATGCCGGCGCGGTGCCGTTGTAGGCCGTGATGACATCGCCGGGCTGGAGGCCGGCGACGGCAGCGGGCGACTCCCCGCTCGCACAGGCGCCCGAGGCATCCGGCTGGCCCGACGGGACATCGACAGTGGGGACGCAGGGCACGACCGCGGAGACGGTGAGGCTCGGCTGGGCGACGCCGATCCCCACGAGGACGGCGGCGAAGAGGAAGAAGGCGAGCAGGAGGTTCATCACCGGTCCGCCCAGCATGATGATGACGCGCTTGTGGACCGGCAGCTTGTAGAAGACGCGATCCTCATCACCGGGGGCGATCTCCTCGAGGGACTGCCGACGCGCGTCCTCCACCAGCAGCGCGAGGCGTCCGGTGGACATGGAGCGTGCGGTGCCCTCGGGTGCGTCCTTGGGCGGCGGCAGCATCCCGACCATGCGGATGTAGCCGCCGACGGGGATGGCCTTCACGCCGTACGACGTCTCGCCCTTGCGCTTGGACCACAGCGTCGGGCCGAAGCCGACCATGTACTCGGTCACCTTGACGCCGAACTTCTTGGCCGGGACGAGGTGCCCGATCTCATGCAGGGCGATCGAGGCGAGGATGAGCAGGAAGAACGCGACGATGCCGACGATCTCCCACACCCACATCCGCGTCCCTCCTCTCCCCTGATCACGCGCCCTAGCGGGCGACGATTCCCCTCATCACGCGCCCTACCGGGCGGCGATCATCTCCCCGGCGCGCATCCGCGCCCAGGAGTCGGCCCCGAGCACGTCGTCGACCGTGAGGACGCCTCCCGGGTCGCCCTGGTTCCCATGGTCCCCGGTCGCGGCACCGGACGCGCGCCCAAGGTGCTCCTCCAGGACGGCGGAGACGACCTCGACGATCCCGAGATAGGGCAGGCGCCCCTCGAGGAAGGCGGCCACGCAGACCTCGTCGGCGGCATTGAACACCGCCGGGGCAGTGCCCCCCGCTGCGCCGGCGCGGCGGGCGACCCCCAGGGCCGGGAAGGCCCCGTGGTCGACGGGCAGGAACTCCCACGCGGCCGCGGCCGACCAATCGCATGAGGGTGCGGCTCCAGCCACGCGCTCGGGCCAGCCGAGGGCCCATGCGATGGGCAGCCTCATGTCGGGCGGGCTGGCCTGGGCGATGGTGGATCCGTCGACGAACTCCACCATCGAGTGCACGACCGACTGCGGGTGGATGACGACGTCGATGCGGTCGAGGGGGATGTCGAAGAGCAGGTGCGCCTCGATCACCTCGAGTCCCTTGTTGACCAGTGTCGAGGAGTTGATCGTGACGAGCGGCCCCATGCTCCACGTCGGGTGCGCGAGCGCCTGCTCCGGCGTGACCGTCGCGAGTCGCTCCCGCGACCAGCCGCGGAAGGGGCCCCCACTCGCCGTCAGGATGAGGCGTGACACCTCGTCGTGCGTGCCGGCCATGAGGCACTGAGCGAGCGCGGAGTGCTCGGAGTCGACCGGGCGGATCTGGCCGGGCCGCGCGCGCTCGCGCACGAGCGGGCCGCCGATGATGAGGGACTCCTTGTTGGCGAGGGCGAGCGCGCTTCCGGCCTCGAGGGCACGCAGCGTCGGCAGCAGCCCTGCCGCTCCCGCCAGGCCATTGAGGACGACGTCGCAGGGCCGGCCCGCGAGCTCGGCCGACTCGACCTCGCCCACGGCGACATCGGCCACGCCGTGGCGGCGCGCCTGGTCCGCCAGGAGGTCCGGCTGGCCCCCGCCCGCCGAGAGCCCCACGACGCGGAAGCGCTCGGGGTTCCGCTCGATGACGTCGAGGGCCTGGCACCCGATGGAGCCCGTGCTGCCGAGGATGATCACGTCTCGTCTCTCGGCCACGGCCCGATTGTCCTACGCTCGTACCCATGACCGACACCCTGCTGCCCTCCGTCACCGATCTTCCCCAGGAGCGGCGTCTCGTCACCGAGCTTCCCGGCCCGCGTTCCCGTGCCCTCATGGAGCGCCGCGCGGCGGCCGTGTCCGCCGGTGTGGGCGGCACCATGCCCGTCTTCGCCGAGCGCGCCGGGGGCGGCGTGATCGTCGACGTCGACGGCAACTCGCTCATCGACCTCGGCTCGGGCATCGCGGTGACGACGGTGGGCAACGCCCACCCACGCGTGGTCGAGCGCGTGCAGCGGCAGGTCGCGGACTTCACGCACACGTGCTTCATGGTCACCCCGTATGCCGGCTACGTCGAGGTCTGCGAGGCCCTCAATCGCCTCACTCCCGGCGACCACGTCAAGCGGTCCGCGCTCTTCAACTCCGGTGCCGAGGCAGTGGAGAACGCCGTCAAGATCGCCCGCGCCTACACCAAGCGCCAGGCCGTCGTGGTCTTCGACCACGGCTACCACGGGCGCACCAACCTCACGATGGCACTCACCGCCAAGAACATGCCCTACAAGCAGTCCTTCGGGCCGTTCGCCTCCGAGGTCTACCGCATGCCGATGTCCTACCCCTTCCGCGACGGTCCCCACTCGGGCACCGAGGTGGCCTCCTGGGCGACGACCAAGATGGAGAAGGAGATCGGTGGCGCCAACATCGCGGCCATCGTCATCGAGCCCATCCAGGGGGAGGGCGGCTTCATCGTCCCAGCCCCGGGCTTCCTCCCGGCCCTGAAGGCCTACGCCGAGCACCACGGCATCGTCTTCGTCGCCGACGAGATCCAGTCGGGCTTCTGCCGCACCGGCCAGTGGTTCGCCTGCGAGCACGAGGGCGTCGTTCCCGACCTCATCACCACCGCTAAGGGAATCGCGGGTGGGCTTCCCCTCGCGGGCGTGACCGGTCGCGCGGAGATCATGGACGCTGTGCACGTGGGGGGACTCGGCGGCACCTACGGCGGCAACCCCATCGCGTGCGCCGCAGCCCTCGGCTCGATCGAGGCCATGGAGGAGGAAGGGCTCAATGCCCGCGCCCTCGCCATCGAGGCGATCATGCGCGAGCGCCTCGAAGCGCTGCAGGCCACGCACCCGCAGATCGGCGACATCCGCGGCCGCGGCGCGATGATCGCCATCGAGCTCGTCAAGCCCGGCACCATGGAGCCGGACCCCGAGCTCGCCGGCCGCGTATCGAAGGCAGCACACGCCCAGGGCGTGGTCACTCTCACCTGCGGCACCTACGGCAACGTCCTGCGCTTCCTGCCGCCGCTCACCATCCCCGATCACCTGCTGCGCGAGGGCCTCGACATCGTCGGGGCGGCGTTCGACGCGTGATCCGGCACGATGACCCCGCCGCCCGAGAGCAGCGTCAGGACGCCGTTCCGGCCTCTGCTGACGGCGGAGGAGCACGTCGCCGTCGGCGCGCGGGCGCGGGCGGAGGTGCCCCCCGAGTCACTCGGCGAGTTCGCTCCCGCGCCTGACCGGCCCGATCCCGTCGGCCTGCTGGAGTGCCAGTCGGCCACCCGAGTCCCCGCACTCGTGCCCGTTCGCTACGGCCGCATGCTCGCCTCTCCCCTGGCCTTCTATCGGGGCTCGGCCCTGCTCATGGCCAGCGACCTGTCCAGCCAGGCGCGGTCGCCGCTGCAGGTCCAACTCTGCGGGGATGCCCACCTGTCCAACTTCGGTGGCTTCGCCAGCCCGGAGAGGCATTTGATCTTCGACATCAACGACTTCGACGAGACGCATCCGGGGCCCTTCGAATGGGACGTCAAGCGCCTGGCCGCCAGCCTGGAGGTCGCCGGCCAGGACCAAGAGCTCACCAGGAAGGAGCGCACCGGCGTCCTCGACCAGACCATCCAGGGCTACCGGGAAGCCATGCAGTCCTTCGCTCGTCAGGGCAGCATGGACGTCTGGTACGCCAGATTCGACATCGAGGAAATAGCGAAGGCCATCCAGCCCTATGTCGAGAAGAAGGTTCGCAAGAAGTCGAGCAAGGAACTCAACAAGGCCCACGCACGCACGTCACTGCAGGCTGCTGACAAGCTCACTCGAGTCGTCAACGGGCGCCGTCAGTTCATCGACGATCCCCCCATCATCGTGCGGGCCGAGACACTTATGGCCCAGGGCGATCCCGCAGTGGCCGCGACCACCGAGGCGTTCACACGGGCCTGGCAGGAGTACGTCGACAGTCTCCCGCCCGACCGCCGCCACCTGCTCGGGCAGTACACCTACGTCGACCACGCTCGCAAGGTCGTGGGCGTGGGCAGCGTCGGCACGGGCGCTTGGGTGATGCTCCTGCAAGGCCAGGACCCTTCGGACCTCCTCATGCTGCAGAGCAAGCAGGCGGTGACCTCGGTCCTCGAGCCCTACACGCAGGCGAGTGTGTTCGCCCAGCACGGCGAGAGGGTCGTCCAGGGCCAGCGGATCCTGCAGACAGCCAGCGACATCTTCCTCGGGTGGGCCAGGGTCACGGATTTCCACTACTACGTCCGCCAGTTGCGCGATTGGAAGATGTCCATCGACATCAACTCCTTGGACGCAGCGGGCCTCGGACTCTACGGTCGCCTGTGCGGCGCGACCCTGGCCAAGGGGCATGCGCGATCCGGCAACAGGTTCGCCATCGCGTCCTACATCGGGGAGCGGGGCGCCTTCGACGATGCGGTCGTGTCCTTCGCACGGTCCTACGCGGACCAGAACGCCTCCGACTTCGCCGCCCTCAAGGCCGCCGCGGACAGCGGAAGGGTCTCGGCAACCTATGGCGTGTGAGCGGTGCTCAGCGCTGCTCGCGCACGTGCCACTGCTGCCCGTAGCCCGCGGACATGAGATCGAGGTAGGGCACCGCATCGAGCGCCTCGGGGCCGAGCACGCCCGCGCCACTCCACGTGCCTGACGCGAGGAGTTCCAGCGCGATGACGGGATTCATCGCTGTCTGCCAGGTGACCGCCTGCGTGCCGTACTCGCGCATGGTCCACTCGTTGTCGGCCACGTGGTAGAGGTACACCTCGCGCGACTCACCGTCTGAGCCCGCCGGGCCGGCGGAGCCGCCCCTGTCGGGCTTGCCCGTACCCGTCACCCAGGTGCCAGCGCAGGTCTTGCCGCTCATCTTGTCGCCCAGGGTCGCCGGGTCGGGAAGGCACGCGGCCACGACGTCGCGCGGGCTCACCCGCCCGCCGCGCACATCGACCGGGTCGGTGCGGTCCAGGCCGAGTTTGTGAAGCGTCTTGAGCACCTCGATGAACTCATCACCTAGGCCGTACTTGAAGGTCACGCGCTCGCACTCGATCCAGCGCGGCACGAGGAGCACCTCCTCGTGCTCGACGTTGACGCACTCGACCGGACCGATCCCCTCGGGGAAGTCGAAGACCTCCGGCTCGGAGAAGGGGGCGGTCGTGAACCATCCGCGGTCCTTCTCCCAGATCACCGGCGGGTTGAGGCACTCCTCGATGGTGGTCCAGATGGAGAAGCTCGGCGCGAAGTCGTAGCCGGCGACGAGGAGGTTGGCGCCATCGCGCACGCCGATCTCCTCGATCCGATCGAAGAGGTGGTCGGCGGCGTAGCGCGCGAAGACGTCCGCCAGGCCCGGCTCCACCCCCATGCCGCACAGAGCGAGCAGGCCGCGCTCCGCCCACGCATCGGACTTGCCGAACTGCTCGTCGCCGAGCTTGACGAAGGTGTCCGAATGCGGTCGCTCCGGATGCGGACGCGACAGGCTCATCGCGGTGTCGAGGTAGTGGGCCCCCGCGGCGAACGCGCCGTCGAAGATCGGCATGTTGAAACGCGGGTCGACCACGTTGAGCACGTGCGTGATGCGATGGGCCCGGCATGCCTCGGCCACGGCCGCCTGGTCGGACGCGTCCAGGGCAATGGCGCTGAACCGGGGATCCCCGACGCGGTCGGCGAGGCCCCGGGCACGGCCCTCGTCGTAGTCGGCACAGATCCACGCCTCGAAGAAGTCCCGTCGCGCGGCGATGAGCGCCGCGGAGGTACCGACTCCACCGGACCCGATGGCGAGGACGCGCATGCCGGTCATCGCGGTTCCTCCCAGTCGGCCAGCAGCGGGCGGCTCGGATCCCAGGTGGTGCCCTCGGCCGCATCCTTGCGCCGCCGGGCGATTGCCGAGAGGGCCTCCAGCACCACGCGGTTCCCGAGCATGGCGGTGATGTCGGCATGGTCGTACGGCGGCGATACCTCGACGACGTCCATCCCGAGCACGGGCAGCTCCAGGCAGATGCGCCGCACGGCGTCGAGCAGCTCGCGCGCGCTCAACCCGCCGGGTTCGGGGGTGCCGGTGCCAGGCGCGTGACCTGGGTCGGCAACGTCGATGTCGACCGAGAGGAAGATCCCGTCGCAGTCGTCCATGGCGATCTGGAACGCCTCCGTGAGGCACTCTTCGAGGCCGCGCGTGACGATCTCGGTCATTTCGTAGGACCGCATGCGCTGATCGGCCATCCACTGCAGGACGTCCGGCGGCGGCCAGTAGCCCCGCAGGCCGATCTGCAGGAAGCGATCGCCGCGGGCCGCACCCGATTCGATGAGCCGGCGCATGGGCTGGCCGTGGCCGATGAGCGAGCCGAACTCGATGTCGCCCGTGTCGGCATGCGCGTCGAAGTGCAGGACGGCCACTCGACCCCAGCCGCGGGCTCGTGCCACGCCGGTGACATCGGGCCAGGTGATGGTGTGGTCTCCACCGAGGATCAAGGGCATGGCACCGGTCTCGGCCACCCGCTGCACCACCACCTCGAGGTCAGCACACGAGCGGACTGCGTCGCCGCTGTACATCTGCACGTCTCCGCCGTCGACCACCCGCAGGTCCTTGAGACCGTCCGTGTGCAGGGCCAGGGACGGGCGCGAGCCATCGTGGGCGAGGTAGCACGCCATCCGCAGTGCCTGCGGGCCGAAGCGGGCCCCGCTGCGGTAGGAGGTCCCGCCATCGAAGGGCGCCCCGATGATGACCACGTCCGCATCGGCGTAGGTGCCGGGGTCGTCGAGGTCGCACTCGGGCACGCCGAGGAAGGTGAGATCCGGGCCGAACTGGCCGCCGTAACGCGTCATGGGACCACCCTAGGGGTCGGACCTGACGCGTCAGCTATCGAATCCCAGGCCGACGCGGTCCAGCGTACGCAGCCAGAGATTGCGGCGGCCCTCGTTGCGATCGGCCTTGTCGATGGACCGACGGGTGATGCCGATGCCGATTCCCCGAATAGGCTCGGGCGGGAACGGGATCGGCTTCGACCGCACCATCTGCAGCGCCGTGCGTTCGGTGCGCTCCCGCGCGAGCATGTCGAGCATCACCTGGCCACCGAAGCGGCTCGCTCCCACACCCAGGCCGGTGAAGCCCAGGCTGTAGGACAGGCGCCCGTCGTAGGCCGTGCCCCAGAATGCGCTGAAGCGCGAGCAGGTGTCGATCGCCCCGGCCCACGCGTGGGTGAAGCGCAGGCCATCGAGCTGGGGGAAGGTGAAGCGGAAGTGCTCGGATAGCCGTGCGAAGGGAGCGCCCTGTCGCTCGTGCATGGGGTTGAAGCCGCCGTAGTAGCTCGCGTCATAGCCGCCCCACAGGATGCGGCCGCCGTCGGTGATCCGGTAGTAGTGGAACTGGTTGCCCGCATCGCCGATACCCACACGGTCCTGCCACCCGATGGCATCGCGCTGCTGGGGCGACAGCGGCTCCGTCATGAGCACCGAGTCGTAGACGGGCACCACGTAGTGCCCGAGCCGCTTGAGAAGGGGCGGGAAGGCACTCGTGGCCAGGGCCACGCGCCCGGCGCGCACTGACCCGAAGTCCGTCGTCACGCGCATGCCCGCCCCGGCGCGGTCCAGACCCGTGACGCGTGTCTGCTCATGGACGGTCACGCCTGCGCGCTCGGCGGCGGCGGCGAGTCCCCACGACATTCGGGCCGGGTCGACCATGACGACACCCGTGCGATCAAGGACGCCGGCCCGATAGGTCGGGGAGTCGACCCGGGCGCGCACCTGCTCGCGGTCGAGGAACTCGTAGTCCAGGCCGAGCGCGGCAGCCTCGGCGACCATCTCGCGCAGGTCGGACACCTGGTAGTCCGCGACCGCGACGTCAAGCTCGCCGGAGCGCACCAGGTCGCAGTCGATGCCCTCGTCCTGGATCACGTCGACGATGCCGTCGAGATTGGCCTGCCCCTGGCGCACGAGTGCGGGCATCTCGTCGGGCCAGCGCGAGAGGCCGTTGGCCAGGCCATGGGTGAGCGACGCCGCGACGAAGCCACCGTTGCGGCCCGAGGCGCCCTCGGCAATGCGCTGCCCCTCGAGGAGAACGACGGTCCAGTCAGGGAAGCGGCGCCGGGCCTCGTAGGCGGTCCACAGCCCGCTGAGGCCTCCGCCGACGACGACAAGGTCCGCCTGGATGTCGCCTGTGAGCGCAGGCCGGGGCGCGGGCCGGTCCGGGCGATCGAGCCAGTACGGCCGGTGCACGACATCGGAGAGCGCGGCCCGGGCCTGGGCGGAGACGGTGTCGGGGAAGGGCATGCGGATCAGCCTGCCGCGGCGCTCTCCATCTTGCGCCGCCTCCGGGAGCCGATGACCTGCGCGGAGACGACCGTGACGAGCGCGATGACGAAGACGAGCGTGGCGAGCGCGTTGACCTGCACGGGGATCCCTCGCTGGGCCGCGCCCCAGATGTAGATGGGGAAGGTCACCAGCGTGCCCGCGTTGAAGGCACTGATGATGTAGTCGTCGAACGACAGGCTGAAGCCCAGCAGCGCGGCTCCGAGGATGCCCGGGAGCACGAGCGGGAAGGTGACATAGCGGAAGGTCGCCCGCGGATCGGCATAGAGATCGCGCGCGGCCTCCTCCAGGCGCGGGTCCATGCCCTGCAGGCGGGCCTTCACCGTCACCACGACGAAGCTGATGATGAACATGATGTGCGCGATCGTCACGGTCCAAAAGCCCAGCGGGAAGGCAAGGTTGAGGAACAGTGCGAGAAGGCTGGAGCCGAGCACGACCTCGGGGGTCGCCATGGGCAGGAAGATGAGCAGGTTGGTCGTCGAGCGGCCGCGGAAGCGGTAGCGGACCAGCGCAAAGGCGATCATCGTGCCGAGGATCGTCCCGACAATCGTCGCAATGAGCCCGATCTGGATGCTCGTCACGAAGGAGCCGCAGACCCCCGGCACGCCGCAGAGGTTTTGCCACGCCTCGAGTGAGAACTCGTTCCATGCAATGTTGAACTTGCCATCGGGCTTGTTGAAGCTGAGGATCGCCACCACCGCGATGGGGACGAAGAGGTAGACGAGCACGAGAATGCCGATGATCGGGATGAGGTTCTTGCGCAGCCAACGCATCAGACGAGATCCTCCGTGCCGGCTCGCCTGATGTAGACGAAGACGAGGGCCAAGATGATGGCCATGAGGATGAAGGACAGTGCACTAGCGATCGGATAGTCGCGGAATTGCAGGAAGTTGGTCTGGATCGCATTGCCGACCATGCGATCGCTCGGTGCGCCCAGGAGTGTGGCATTGATGTAGTCGCCCGAGGCAGGGATGAAGGTGAGTAGCGTGCCGGCCACCACTCCCGGCAGGCTGAGCGGCCACACCACCTTGCGGAATCCCGTGAACGGCGAGGCGTAGAGGTCGCTTGCCGCCTCGACCAGGCGCGGATCGATGCGCTCCAGGGCGGCATAGAGCGGCAGGATCATGAAGGGCAGGAAGTTGTAGGTCAGGCCCAGCACCACGGCGATGGGAGTGTTGAGGATGCGATCCTGCGGCAGCAGGTGCAACGCATTGAGGAAGCTCGTGATGAAGCCCTCGTCCGCCAAGATCGTGCGCCACGCGTAGGTGCGCAGGAGGAAGGACGCGAAGAACGGTGCCACGACGAGGACGAGGAGCAGGGCGCGCCACTTGCCGGCCCGGAAGGCGATGAAGTAGGCGAGCGGGTAGGCGATGATCAGGGCGAGGACGGTCGCGATGCCGGAGTAGATAAAGGACTTGATGAAGACGGGCCAGTACTCCTGCAGCGCAGTGAGGTAGTTACCGACCTGGAATCCCGGCTGGTAGACACCCGCCTTGTCCGTGGGTGCCTGGAGGCTGGTGAAGAAGAGCGACACCAGCGGGATGACGAAGAAGATCGCCAGCCACGCGATGCCGGGCAGGAGCAGCAGGTACGCCGTACGCGGACGGCGTTGCGCCGCTGCACCGGAGACGACGACCCCGGATCCCCCGGACGTGGGAGCGAGAGCCGGCATCTCAGGCCGCCGGCGGTACGTCGAGGCCGAAGGTGTGCTCAGACGCCCAGTGGATGACGACCTCGTCGCCGGGTCGCAGGATGTCGGCGGACCGGTTCTGCTCGAAGACCATCCACTCGTCGCCCCAGCTCGTCATCACGAGGTACTGGGTGGACACGCCCGTGAAGGACGCATCCGTCACCTTGCCGCTGATGCGGTTGTGACTATCCGGGACATTCGATCCCGCGGCTGCGATCGCGATCTTCTCCGGCCGGACGCCCACGTAGATGTCGCCATCCGTGCGCGTGGAGCGCGCGGCCGGCACGGTGAACGACGCCCCGTACGCCGAGACGACGATGTCATCCCCCGACCATCCGGAGACGGTCCCCTGCACCATGTTGGACTGCCCGAGGAAGTTGGCCACGAAGGCCGTGCGCGGGAGTTCGTAGATCTCCACGGGCGGACCCATCTGCTCGATGCGGCCCTTGTTCATCACCGCGACGGTGTCGGCCATGGTCATGGCCTCCTCCTGGTCGTGGGTGACGTGCACGAAGGTCGTGCCGACCTCGGTCTGGATGCGCTTGAGCTCGATCTGCATCTGGCGGCGCAGCTTGAGGTCGAGCGCGCCCAGCGGCTCGTCCAAGAGCAGCACGCCCGGCTGATTGATGAGGGCACGCGCCACCGCGACACGCTGCTGCTGCCCGCCGGAGAGCTGGGCCGGCTTGCGTCGCGCCATCGGTCCGAGCTCGACAAGCTCGAGCATCTGGTTGACGGGGCCCGCAACATCCTTGATCCCGCGCCGACGCAGGCCAAAGGCGACATTCTCGAAGATGTCCAGATGCGGGAAGAGTGCGTAGGACTGGAAGACCGTGTTGACCTGCCGCTTGTAGGACTTCTCCTGGGTGATGTCGGTCGCGCCGAGCATGATCTGCCCGCTCGTCGGGTCCTCGAGGCCCGCGACCATGCGCAGGGTCGTCGTCTTGCCGCAGCCCGAAGGCCCCAGCAGGGCGAAGAACGATCCTGCGGGGATCGTGAGGGTGAGGTCGTCCACCGCGACGAAGTCGCCGAAGGACTTGACCAGGTTGACGAGGTGCAGGTCCTGCACGCTCTCGGTTGCCGCCACGCGGACTCCTCTCGAACGGGTCGGCAGCCTACGCCGTCAGGACTACATCCCGATGGCCTTCTGGAACTCCCGCTGGTAGGCGACGTCCTGCTCGGGCGTCAGGGTCATGAAGACGTAGGAGTTGGCCAGAGTCTCCTCGTTGGGGAAGACCCACGGGTTGTCGACCAGGGACGGATCGATGTCCGCCATGGCCTCCTTGGCGCCCTTGACCGGGGAGATGTACTGGACGTAGGCAGCGACCTCTGCCGCGACGACGGGGTCGTAGTAGTAGTTCATGAGGGTCTCGGCGTTCTTCTTGTGCTGCGCAACCGAGGGGATGAGCATGTTGTCGGTCCACAGCATGCCGCCGGTATCGGGCAGGCCCACGCCGAAGTCCTCGCCGAGCTGGAACATGTCGCCCGACCAGCCGATGACCGCGATGACGTCCCCGGTCTCGAGGGCCGCGATGTAGTCACCGCCTGCCACCTGGCGGATCTGGCCGCTGTCGATCTGGGCCTGGAGCTCGGCGATGCCGG
>CAZICY010000015.1:0-41312 GCA_964537955.1 uncultured Actinomyces sp.
GGAGCACCGCCGCCCGCCGCGCGTCGTCGTCGAGATAGCGGCCGGCCTGATCCAGGCCGAGGACGGGTGCGCGCAGCACGGAGGCGAGTGGCAGCCGATCGGCGACCTCCGCGGGATGCGGCAGGCCGGCGGGCCACGCGAGCCTGGTGGACTCCCCCACCGCCTCGACGAGTTCCGCCAGCCGGCGCTGGCGCTCGACGTAGCGGCGGCGATCGTCATCCCGGGGCGGGGAGAGGTCGGGCTTCTCGCGGGTGGCGTGCACGCTGCCCGCGGTCCGGAGCAGGTCGTCGTACGCCGGGGCGAGGAGGTCGACCGACAGCCCGCCCAGCGCCCGGGTGAGGGGCCGCCACCACGCCGCGCGCACCCCGCCCACGCCGTGCAGGTAGACGACGCTGCCGTGCACACCGCCGCGGTGGGCGCCATGCGGAGCGTGGAGTGAGGGCATGGGTCGAGCGTACGGTCTGCCCGGCCCCCAGACTCCTGACACCGCCGTGCCGGATGTGACCGGTCGAGTCCGATGTGACTCGAGTTGGTCAAGTTTTTTGAAAATGTCTCGACACACCCTTGCGCGACTTGCGCGGGGCGAATAGAACTGTCCTATCGCAAGGGAAACCAAGCGATCGGAGCACGAGGAGATCGAGCCGCAAGGCGAGATCGGAGGCAACTCCCCACCCCGGTGTCGCGGGGACGGGCCAAGGCTTCGGGATCGGCTGAGGCGGCGCAAGCCGCACCGGAGGCGCCCCGGCAACGGGAGCGACGGAGGAGGGGCGACGCCCCCGACTTCCCCTCGCGGGACCGGCAAGCACGATCCATGGCGAGACCCCTGGAACTCATGCTTCCAGGGGTCTCGTTCTTTATAGCCGCCCTCAGGGCTCTGCGGCGGGAGCCACGCCGCCGTAGTGGGCCGCCAGCCGGGCGAACCCCTCCTCGATGGTGACCTCCGGCACCCAGGCCAGCGCCTGCCGTGTCTCGCGCTGGTCGAACCAGTGGGCGGTGGCCAGTTGCTCGGCCAGGAACGCGGTGACGGGCGGATCTCCCTCGCGTCCGGTGCGCTCCCACAGCCGCTCCAGCACATGGCCACCCATGCGCGCGACAGGGAAGGGCACGCTGCGCGACGGGCCCGGTGCGCCGGCCGCGCGCGCGATGCGCGTGAGCATCTCGCTGACGGTGCGGGGCTCGCCGTTGGACACGACGAACGCGCGCCCGCGCACCGCGGGCAGGGCCGCCCGCTCGGCCGCCGCCGCGAGTGCCGCACCGGCGTTGTCGATGTACGTCGTGTCGATGAGTGCGGCGCCCGTTCCGATGGTGACGAGCCGGCCGGAGCGTGCCCGGTCGATGATGCGCTCGGTCAACTGCGTGTCGCCCGGCCCCCAGACCAGGTGCGGGCGCACCACGGTGACGGCCATCCGGCCGTCGTCGGCAGCGAGCGCCTCAGCCTCCGCCATCGCCTTGCTGCGCGAGTAGTGGCCGCGTGCGGCCGCGGGATCGGCAGCCTCGGCGCGAGCGCCGATGAGGGGATGCCCAGCGTGGGCCACGGACGGCGATGAGACGAGCACGAACCTCTCGACGCCCGCGCGCCGCGAGGCCTCGATCACCTGGCGGGTGCCCAGGACGTTGGCCCGCTCGTACTCCTCCCAGGGGCCCGTGATGTCGACGCGGGCGGCGGCATGCACGACCGCGGCGCACCCCGCGAAGGCCTCGACGAGCGCCTCCAGGGAGCCTGTCACGTCAGCACGACGCTCCTGCGCACCCAGGGCCGCCAGCGCGGACGGCAGGGTCCCTCGCTGCACCGCGACGACGCCGTCGCCGCGCGCGAGGATCGCGCGAGCGGCCGCTCCGCCCACGACACCGGACGCCCCGGTCACGGCGATGCGCTCAGCCATCACCGCGCTCCCCCGCGAGATACAGCGCCGCCTCGCGCCCGATGCGCGTGCGGTCGACCTTCGATCGATGGCGCACGTCCACGGGCAGGGAGCGCATGGTGAGCACCGCGGCGAGGTCGAGACCTGTCGCCTCGCGCACCGCACCGCGGACACGGGCCGTGACGTCGACGTCGGCCAGGCCGAGGGAGGGGCCGGGCGCGAGCAGGACGATCACGGGGACCTGCGCTCCGTGGGGACCCACCCCCACCAGGGCTGCCAGCGGCACACGTGCCGCGCGCTGCGCCACGAGCTCCGCCGCGACCGGCGTCACCGGCCCCTCGGGGCAGGAGAGCACGTGCGCAAGGCGCCCTTCGACCCACAGCCGACCCTGCTCGTCGATGTGGCCCACGTCGCCCGTGCGGTGCCAGCCCCGAGGGGAGTCGGCACGGTGCTGCGTCGCCCAGCGCCGGTCGTATCGGTCGCGCATCCACGCGCACCTCACGACGATCTCCCCGGTCACGCCGGGCACCCCGTCGATATCGGCCGCGGGCACGCCCTCGGGATCGAGTGGAGCGATCGCGATGTCGACGCCGACGAGGGGGCGCCCCACGAGCACGCCGCGCCCGCTCGCGGAGCGGAGCTCGTCGAGGGTGACCTCCGTGAGCGGCAGCGCCTCGGTCATGCCGTAGGGCGTGGCCAAGGTCGCGGCGGGCAGCAGCGCTGCTGCGCGCTCGAGCAGGTCGACGGGCACCGGCGCGCCGGCAACCAGGAGCAGGCGCAACCCGGCGAGCACCGCTCGCCTGCCCGGGTCGAGGGTCTCGCCCGACTCCACGACGGCACGCAGCGCCGTCGGCGACGACCACGCGAGCGTCCCGCCCACGGCCTCGGTGGCATCGGCGAGCGCACGCGCGCTCAGCGTGCTGGCATCGGTGAGGTCCATGTCCGGGATCGCGGAGGGGATGCCGAGCGATGGCCCGAGCACCGACCACGGCGCGAATGCCGCGACGAGACCATCGTCGGGTCCGATCGAGTACGCGCGTCGGAGCGCGTCGCGCAGGTGGGCCAGTCGCGCGTGGGTGTAGACGACGCCCTTCGCCGGACCCGTGGCCCCCGAGGTGAAGGCCACCAGGGCATCGCTGTCGCCGGAGGGCTGCGGTGGCAGGTCGGATGCGGACAGGAAGTCGCGCCCGCGCCGCGCGACCTCGGCCAGTGATGCGTCGGCACCGAGCACGCGGGTGGCGGGCCCGGTGCGACCCACCAGGACGCGGATGCCGGGCAGGTCGAGGGTGCGCGCCAGGCCGAGCCCCGCCGGGATGCCAATGACATGCGTCGCCTCCGCGGAGCGCAGGGCCCGGCGCATGCCCCGCACCCCGAGACCGGAGTCCGCGACGACGACGACGGCACCGATCCGCCACGCGGCGTACACGCACGCGACGAGGTCCGCGCTGGGCGTGACGAGTAGCGCCACCCGATCGCCGGGACGCACGCCCATGGCCACCAGGCCAGCCGCGATCTCGCGCGTCCGGGTGGCGAGCATTGTCCAACTCACTCGGCGATCGGAGCGCAGGTCGGCGAGCGCGACGCTGCTGTCGGAGGCGCGCGCCTGGAGTGCGTGGCCCATGGGCTCGATCGCCTCGATCGACTTGGCGGCCTCGGCCGGCGGGGCTGGGGGCTCGCCCAGCGCGCGGTCGCCGATCCACGCGAGGACGTCGGGAACCCACGCGGGGGCATCCTCGGTGACGAGGTGCCTGGCCTTCTCGTATCGATGGACATCCGCGTGCGGCATCCGCGCGCGCAGGTCGCGCAGGTAGCGGTCGGAGAACACCGGATCGTCCGATCCCCACGCCAGGAGCACGGGCACGTCCAGGGACTTGATCCCCTCGGCGATGGCGTCCAGCGTCGCCGCGCTCGGGTGCTCCGACGACAGGGGGATGTCAGCAACGAAGTCGCCGATCGCCTGCCGGCGCGCGGCGTCGGCGTAGGGGGCCCGGAAGGCCTGCGCGACATCGGGGGGCATGTCGCGCGACAGCAGGGTCGTGCCGCGCAGGAAGGCGGTGGTCCGACGCGTGACCGCGTCGAGCAGGGGACGCGACCGGGCGAGCCGGATGAGCGTGGGTGCCGACGCTCGCTCGGGCTGGTGGACCGCGGTGTTGGCCAGGACGACACCCGCGAGCTGGTCGCGGTGGGCCAGGGCCCAGCCCAGCGAGACGGGACCGCCCCAGTCATGCGCCACCGTGACGACGGGGCCGGTGACGCCCAGCACCTCGGTGGCGCGGGTGAGGTCCGCGACGCGATCCGCCAGCCGGCGCGTCCCCGCAGGACGGTCGGACAGGCCCATCCCGATCTGGTCGACAGCGATGACGCGCCAGTCCGGCGGTGCCGCGGCGAGGAGGCGGCGCCATAGGTAGGACCACGTGGGATTGCCGTGTACGGCGAGCAGGGTGACCCGGGGATCGCCCTGAGCGGGGCGTTCGAGCACGTGCATGGCGACACCATCGAGATCGATGGTGCGCGACCATGCAGGGTCCAGGCCCGGGAGCTCGGGTGTGCGGGCGCTCATCGTGACGTGGGAACTACCAGGCGATCTCGATGACGCTGGCATTGAGGCCAGAGCCGATGCCCAGGCAGCCGACGCGGTCACCGCGGCGCAGGTCGTCCGCCTGCTTGGCGAGCGTGAACGGGATCGAGGCCGGGCCGATGTTGCCGTAGTGCGGGAACGTCATCGGCACGCGGGCGGGGTCGATGCCGAGCGCGCCGGTGATCGCCTTGGTGTGGACGCTGGACACCTGGTGGATCACGTAGCAATCCAGGTCCGCCCAGTCAAAGGTCTCGCACGCCTCCTGCCAGGTCTGCGTCGACAGCTCTAGGCCCGCCTCGAGCAGTGCGCGGGAGTCGGTGCGCATCTGGGTCATGTCGCCGACGCAGATGCGATGGTGCTGGGTCGCGGCCCGTGAGACCCCGCCGACGAAGCGATGCCCGTCGGGGTGCTCGGAGGCGCGACCGAGCACCATGGCGGCCCCGCCGGAGCCGAGGGTGAGGGAAGCGAAGTTCTCGAACAGGTCGGCCGCCGTGGCATCGGGCCGCTGCAAGCGCTCGATGGTGCGCTCGTGCAGGCCGCGGGAGCCCTCGCCATCGACGATGACGGCGTAGTCGATCTGGCCCGCGTCGATGAGGGTGCCCGCGAGGTGCATTCCGTTGACGAAGCCAAGGCAGGCGTTGGAGAGGTCGAAGTTGAGGCAGTTCGAGGGCATCCCCATCTGGTGGTGCACGTCGACCGCGGCCGAGGGCTCCAGGTGGGCGCGAGAGACGGAGGTGTCGATGAGCAGGCCGACCTGATGGGGTTCGACGCCAGCCGCAGCCAATGCCGACGAGCCGGCCAGGGCGGCGGCATCGGCGAAGCTGACGTCCTCGGGCCACCAACGCCGCTCCACGATCCCGGCGAGTCCCTCGAGCAGTCCGGGCCGGACGTCGAGCCGGGCGTAGGTCTCGGCGAGGGCGGCGTCGATCTCGGCCGACGTGACGACGATGGGGGCCTCGGCGATGCTGACCGACAGGACCGCGGTGTCGGTGAAGCGGAAGGTGGAGTTGCCTCCGCGGGGTCGGTCGTTCATCGGGTCCCTCCTGCGCCTCGGCGGGCGCCCAAGGGATCCAGTCTCACATGTCGCCGCCGGCGCGGCTCCCCGGGAGCGCCGTAGCCGCCGGCGTCGCGCCCGAACCCTGCGCGAAGCCTCTAGCCTGCATCCATGGCAGCCACCGACTCTTCCCGTGCGCCCTGGTGGGCAGACGCCGTCGTGTATCAGGTCTACCCGCGCTCGTTCGCTGACGCATCAGGCGACGGCACGGGCGACCTCGCAGGCGTCGTGCAGCGGATGCCCTACATCGCCGCTCTGGGAGTCGACGCGGTGTGGCTGTCTCCCTTCTACCCCTCTCCGCAGAAGGACTCGGGCTATGACGTGAGCAATCCACGCGACGTCGATCCCATGTACGGGACCCTCGACGATGCGCGCCGCCTCATCGACGCGGCTCACGACCGGGGACTCCGCGTCATCGTCGACATCGTCCCCAATCACTTCTCCACCGAGCATCCATGGTTTGCGGAGGCCATCGCCGCGGGGCCCGGATCCGATGCCCGTTCACGCTTCCATTTCCGTCCAGGCCGCGGGCCGGCAGGCGACGAGCCTCCCAACAACTGGCTCAGCCTCTTCACCGGACCCGCCTGGACGCGAGTCACCGAACCTGACGGCGCCCCTGGCGAGTGGTACCTCAACATGTTCGACTCCACGCAGGCCGACCTCAACTGGACGCACCCGGACGTCCGGGCTGACTTCATCGAGACCCTGCGCTTCTGGCTCGACCTGGGTGCCGACGGCTTCCGTGTCGATGTGGCCTTCGGCCTCGCCAAGGACATGACCTACGCCGACGCCGTCGACCCGGAGGCTGTGCTCGAAGAGGTCAGACTGGACCTCCCTTCGGACAGCACACGGCAGGTTGACATGTCCCACTACCTGGATCGCGACGAGGTCCAGGACATCTATCGCGAGTGGCGACGAGTGCTGGACTCCTACTCGGGGCATCGCATGGCGGTCGCCGAGGCGTGGGTCCCTCCCGAGAGGGCGAGGGCGTATGTGCAGCCCGACACGCTGCACCAGATCTTCAACTTCGACTTCCTGTCGGCTCCGTGGGACGCCACCGCCCTGCGCATGACCATCGCATCGACGATCGCCGGGCTCGCTCCTGCGCCGGTGACCTGGGCGCTCAGCAACCATGACTCCCCACGCGTGGTCTCTCGCCTCGGGGGCGGACCGCGCGGTCTCGCTCGCGCCCGGGCGCTCGCACTGCTCGCCCAGGCCCTACCCGGATCGCTCTACGTCTACCAAGGAGAAGAACTGGGGCTAGAGGACGCCTGGATCCCCCCGGATCGGCGCGAGGATCCCCTCTGGTTCCGCTCGGGCGGGACTCAGGCCGGGCGCGACGGCGCCCGAGTGCCCCTGCCGTGGAGTGGCGCGTGCCCGCCCTACGGGTTCGGCGGAGACGACACCTGGCTCCCCCAGCCGCACGACTGGGCCGGTCACACCGTCGAGGCTCAAGAACGAGACGCAGCCAGCACGTTGAACCTCTACCGAGATGGCCTCAGGCTCCGCCACGCGCATCCGGGCCTGCTGGGCGGACAGCCCCTTGAGTGGTGGGACATCGCTTCGGATGTCGTGGCCTTCCGCAGGGGCGATGGATTCGTCTCGATCACCAACTGCGGCGAGAGCGCGATCGGCCTCCCCGATGGGGTGGTGCTGCTCGACTCGCAGGCTAGGTCACGGGGCGGCGCAGGACCGCAGTTGCCGCCGGATACGACCGCCTGGCTTCAGACCTGATCGATCGTCAGGCCGTGAGACGGCGTCGATCGCCATCGGGCGCGAAGACGTGCGTGCGCGTCGCGCGCACCTTGACCACATCTCCCATCCGCACTCCCGTGGACCCCGGTGCGCGAGCGATGAGCGAAAACGCCACGCCATCTGCGGTCTGCGCATCGCCGTAGACGTAGGCATCGGCACCGAGTTCCTCGACCAGCGTGACGGTCATGGACGTGCCCTCGTCCGAGATATGGAGGTCCTCCGGGCGCACGCCGAGAAGCACGGAACGCTGACCAGCGACCTGGTCCAGGATGGAGCGCTCGATGGGCACGAGGGCATCGCCAAGCATGGCCCCGCCGTCACTGATGGGCACTTCCACGAGATTCATCGAGGGCGAGCCGATGAATCCCGCGACGAAGGCATTGACAGGAGTTTCATAGAGCGCCCTCGGGGTGTCTACCTGCTGAAGGACGCCCGAGTTGAGCACGGCGACACGATCGCCCATCGTCATGGCCTCGACCTGATCATGGGTGACATAGACGGTGGTGGTGCCGAGGCGTCGTTGCAGCGCAGCAATCTGCGTCCGCGTCTGCACTCGAAGCTTTGCATCCAGGTTGGAAAGCGGCTCGTCCATGAGAAAGGCTGCCGGCTCGCGAACGATCGCGCGTCCCATAGCGACACGCTGGCGCTGGCCGCCCGACAAGGCCTTCGGCTTGCGCTCGAGGTACTCCGTGAGATCGAGCAACTGGGCGGCCTCCTGGACACGCCTGGTGATCTCTGCCTTGGACACCTTCTGGATCTTGAGCGCGAAGGCCATATTCTCCGCGACGCTCATGTGGGGATAGAGGGCGTAGTTCTGGAAGACCATGGCGATGTCGCGGTCCTTG
Source organism: uncultured Actinomyces sp. (assembly GCA_964537955.1). GTDB lineage: Bacteria > Actinomycetota > Actinomycetes > S36-B12 > S36-B12 > Mxb001. Next base: position 8,095 of record CAZICY010000015.1, read on the forward strand.
GCGGGCACGCGAGTGACGTCGCGGTCCGCGACCATGATGCGGCCCGAAGACACGGGCTCGAGGCCAGCGAGCATGCGCAACGACGTCGACTTGCCGCATCCCGAGGGGCCGACCAGGACCAGGAACTCGCCGGCGGCAATGCGGAGATCGAGGTGACTCACGGCGGTCACGTTGGCGCCCGGGTAGACGAGAGAGACATCGTCGAACACCACTTCGCTAGCCACGCGCGCCCCTATCTCGAGTGCTTGCCACCGCACTGTAGCCACATCGCGCGGCCCCGGCATCGGTTTCATGAAACGCGCGCTCGACCTGGAATCGTTGCGATAGGCCGTCGCCGACGCCGATTCGTTATCTCAATGAAAATCGGACTTCCCTTGCCCTCTGTCATGTGACACGACAGGATGGGAGCGTTTGCAGGTCCGGGGGCATCCCGACCGTTCATCGAGAAGGAGACGGCATGTCAGTTCCCACTCGCCGTCGCGGTGTGGCCATCCTCGCGGGTGCTGGTGCAGCGGCGCTGCTCCTGGCTGCCTGCGGGGGCTCGAGCACATCCGACGAGAGCACGTCCGCTGCTCCCGCGAGTTCTTCCGCTGGGGAGACGAGCGCGGCGCCCGCGGCAGGTTGTGAGGCCTACGCGGCCTACGGCACCTTCGAGGGCGCCTCGGTGACCCTGTTCACTTCGATCCTGCCGCCGGAGCAGCAGAAGTTCGAAACCGCCTGGGCGGAGTTCGAGGAGTGCACGGGCATCGACATCGTGTACGAAGGATCAGACCAGTTCGAGGCACAGTTGCCCACCCGCATCGCCGGCGGCAACGCGCCCGACCTCGCCTTCATCCCGCAGCCCGGCCTGCTCGCGAAGCTCGTCGAGACCGGCGGCCCCGTCGCGGCTCCGGACTCGGTGACAGCGCTCGTGGATCAGTACTGGAACCCGGCGTGGAAGGCCTACGGCACGGTCGATGGCACCTTCTACGCCGCTCCCCTGGGCTCCAACATGAAGTCCTTCGTGTGGTACTCCCCCACCGTCTTTGCCAACAACGGCTACACCGTGCCCACGACGTGGGACGAGATGTTCGCCCTCTCCGACCAGATGGTCGCCGACGGCATCAAGCCCTGGTGTGGCGGCATCGAGTCGGGCGGAGCGACCGGCTGGCCGGCCACCGACTGGCTCGAGCAGATCATGCTGCGCATGTACGGCGGCGACGTCTACGACCAGTGGGTCAACCACACCCTGCTCTTCGACTCCCCTGAGGTCACGGCAGCGATGGACACCCTCGCGGGCTGGATGAAGAACCCCGACTACGTCAATGGGGGCTTCGGCGACGTCAAGACGATCGCCACCACCGGATTCCAGCAGGCTGGCGAGCCCATCCTCGACGGCGAGTGCGGCATGCTCCAGCAGGCCTCGTTCTACGCCAACTTCTGGGCTGAGTTCAATCCGGAGGCCACAGTGGCCGAGGATGGCGACGTCTTCGCCTTCTACCTGCCCGCGATGAGCGACAACGTGCCGACGCCCGTCGTCGGAGGCGGCGAGTTCGTCACGGCGTTCGCTGATCGCCCCGAGGTTGTCGCCGCGCAGACCTTCCTCGCTTCACCGGAGTTCGCTACGGCGAAGGTCCAGGAGGGCACCTGGGTGTCGGCCAACAGCGGCGTGCCGCTGGACGCCTACGCCCCGGGATCCATCGACCAGCTCTCGGCGCAGTACCTCACCGATCCGCAGGGCACCTTCCGCTTCGACGCGTCCGACCTCATGCCGGCCGCAGTAGGCGCCGGTGCCATGTGGAAGGAGATGACCGCGTGGTTCGCCGAGGACAAGCCCACGCAGCAGGTCCTCAAGGACATCGACGCCGCCTGGCCGGCTGAGTAGTCCTGACTTCACCCTTCCGTCGCAGTCGACGGAATCCGTAGTGCGGCGGGGCCCGAAGGTGTAAGAACTCCTTCGGGCCCCGCTGACTACCCGGGCACGCCACGAGCGCAATTCACGTGGGAGGAAGCATGATCTGGGAGCACGTCCTCGAAGGCATCCCCAAACTCGGGACTGCCGCTGCGGGCGTGGCCGTGTTCTTCGCCCTTCTCCTCATCCTGTTCTTCGTCCTCGGCCGGGTCCGGGGTCGACTCGCCACTCCGGTGGCCATGATCGGCTTCCTCGGTCCCGCCGCGATCCTGCTCATCCTGGGCCTTGTCGTCCCCACCATCCAGACGGTCTACAAGAGCCTGTTCAATGCCAGCGGCAAGAAGTTCATCGGGCTGCAGAACTACGGCTGGATCCTGACTACCGAGTCCAACCAGCAGGTGCTCATCAACACCGCGCTGTGGATCGTCATCGCGCCGCTCTTCTCGACGGTCATCGGCCTGATCCTTGCTCTTCTCCTCGACAGGATGCGTCGCGAGTCCGTCCCCAAGTCGCTCATCTTCATGCCCATGGCGATCTCCTTCGTGGGGGCGAGCATCATCTGGGGCCTCGTCTACGCCTATCGCGATCCCAGCCAGGAGCAGGTCGGGCTGCTCAGCCAAGTCGTCCTCTGGCTCGGCATCGATCCCCCCAACTGGATCCTGCTGCAGCCTTGGAACAACTTCTTGCTCATGGTCATCATGGTCTGGATCCAGACCGGCTTCGCCATGGTCGTGCTCTCCGCCGCCATCAAGGCGATTCCCGGCGACGTCGTGGAGGCGGCCACTCTCGACGGCGCCACCGGGTGGCGTCTCTTCAGCCGCGTGACGATCCCGATGATCCGGACCACCCTCATCGTTGTGGTCACCACGATCATGATCGCCACGCTCAAGATCTTCGACATCGTCCGCGTCATGACCAACGGCAACTTCGGCACTCAGATCGTCGCCAACGAGATGTACAGCCAGGCATTCGTGCAGTTCGACGTCGGGCGAGGATCGGCCCTCGCCGTCATCCTCTTCCTCGGCGTGATCCCCCTCGTGACCTACAACATCGTCCAACTTCGCAGGGAGCGGGCCGTCCGATGAGCGTTGAAGCCCCCGAGTACGTCCCTCTCCCGCCGCCGGCCGGCAAGGATGCGTCGATCCCGCAGGCGGTGCGTCGCAGCCTCAGCAGCCCATGGGCGACCGGCCTCGTCATCGTCCTGACGATCCTGTGGACCATCCCCACCTTCGGCCTGCTCGTCACGTCTCTGCGGCCCTCGGGGCCCGCCGTCGACAGCGGCTGGTGGACGGTCTTCACGAATCCCGAGCTCACACTGGAGAACTACACCGAGGTGCTGGGCGGCGGCGACGTCATCAGCGGGGGAATCCTGCCCTACTTCTTCAACTCCTTCGCGATCGCCATCCCCGCGGCGATCTTCCCGCTCGTCATCGCGACCATGTGCGCATATGCCCTGGCGTGGATCCCCTTCCGAGGGGCGACGGTGCTGTTCTTCGCGATCTTCGCCCTGCAGATCGTGCCGCTGCAGATGGCCCTGCTTCCGCTGCTGCAGATGTTCAACCTCGGCTGGAGCATTGGCCCGATCCCCATCGTGCCCGACCTCGACCTCGGGGGCACCTACATCCCGCTCTGGGTAGCGCACACGATGTTCGCCCTGCCACTGGCCGTCTTCCTCCTGCACAACTTCATGGCGCAGCTGCCACGCGACCTGATCGAGGCGGCCCTGGTCGACGGCGCGAGCCACTTCATGATCTTCTGGCGCATCATCCTGCCGCTGTCGGTGCCCGCCATCGCCTCCTTCGCGATCTTCCAGTTCCTCTGGGTGTGGAACGACCTCCTCGTCGCGCTGACCTTCGCCGGCGGCACCCCGGATGTCGCGCCGATCACCGCCTACCTCGCCAACATCGTGGGCAGCTACGGGGCGAAGACCCACCTGATCACGGCGGGGGCTTTCATCGCGATCATCGTGCCGCTCATCGTGTTCTTCGCCCTGCAGCGCTTCTTCGTGCGCGGCCTGCTCGCGGGTTCCGTCAAGGGCTGAGGCGCTCGGCGAGCCTCGCCTGCCACCACAGGGCGCTGTCCTTCGGGATGCGGTCGAGCGTCCCGGGCTCGACTCGCACGATGCCGAAGCGCTTCGTGAAGCCCTCCGCCCACTCGATGTTGTCGAGCAACGACCAGGCAAGGTAGCCGCGGACATCGACTCCCGACTCTCGCGCGCGCAGGAGAGCCTGGACATGCCGGCGGAAGTAGTCGACGCGCTCGGGGTCGTGGACCGCGCCCGCCTCGACCTCGTCGGCGTACGCGGCGCCGTTCTCCGTGACCCACAGGGGCACGCCCGGCAGTGCGGATGCAGCCATGGTGAGAGCCTCTTCAAGTCCCTGGGGATAGACCTCCCAGCCCATCGCGGTCATGGGCTCACGCGGCACGAAGGCCGCCGGCGGACTGCCGGGGTAGGCATCGAAGCCCGCGCCCTCGGTTGCCGCCGCCGCGACGCGCATCACGGTGTAGTAGTTCTCACCCAGCCAATCGATCGGCTGAGCGATGACCTCGAGGTCGGCCTTGCGCACGAACGACCAGTCGCACAGCGCGCGAGTCTGCTCCACCACGTCCTCAGGAATGCCCCGTCCTGCAAGGAGGTCGAGGAAGAACCGGTTGTGCAGGCCATCCACATGCCGGGCCGCGGTGATCGCCGAGGCATCCTCGGCAATCACGGGGATGAGGTTGAGCACGAGGCCGCACTCCCGAGCACCCGCGCGACGCAACTCCTGCAGACCGAGGCCGTGGGCGAGCATCAGGTGATAGGCGGCAGCGAGAGCAGCCTGCGGATCGCGGATCCCGGGGGCGTGGATGCCCGCCGCGTAGCCGAGATAGGCCGACACCCAGGGCTCGTTGAGGGTGGCCCAGCGCGACACCCGATCGGCGAGGCGGTCGGCGACGGCACCCGCGTAGTGGGCAAACCTCTCCGCAGTCTCGCGACTGGTCCAGCCGGGCAACTCGCTCGGCAGATCCCAGTGGTAGAGGGTGACGACGGGATCGATTCCCCGATCCAGGAGCCGATCGACCATCCGGTCGTAGACCTCCAGTCCGGCCTGGCTGATCTCGCCACGGCCGCCAGGCTGGACGCGGGGCCAACTGATGGAAAAGCGGTAGGCGTCGAAGCCCAGATCGCAGATGAGGTCGATGTCTTCGTCGAGACGGCGTAGATGGTCGCAGGCGGGCTCGCCCGTCGTCCCGTCGACGATGGCCCCAGGCACCCTCGCGAAGTCGTCCCAGATGCTCGCGCCTCGACCGGCCACGTCACCCTCGACCTGCCAGGAAGCGGTGGCCGTGCCGACGATGAGGTCGGAAGGGATGCGGGGCTCGTCCATCAGGAGACGAGCTCGGGCTCGGACAGCAGGTCGCAGATCACGCCGCGGCTCCGCGGGTCCGACCAGGTGATGCGGGCATCTCCGGAGGCGAGGTTGACCTCGAGCTCTGCTCGGGAGTCCGCGGTCCATCGACAGATGCGCAGGCCCTCAGGTGTCGCGTCGATCTGGCAGTCGCCTTCGAATGCCGACAGGGAGTTGCGCAGGCATGCGAGGCGCCCAAGAGCCCTCACGAGCGGAAGCTCCAAGGCCTGCTCGATCTCGTCCTGTGAGTAGACATGCCGGTTGATGTCGCGTCCCACTCCGGATCGGGCCAGCAACTCCATGTCGTTGCGGCCGCCGAGCGCCCCGACGTAGTAGACCTGCGGGATCCCGGGCAGGAAGAACTGCAGGGCGCGCGCAGCGAGATAGGCGCGCTCATCACCGCCCAGGGCATCGAGAAACGTCGAGTTGACCTGGTAGATGTCGACATTCGATGCCGCCCATCCGGTCGCGAGGCGACTCTCCCCTCCCGTGCGCTCGTGGATGCCCTCGACGAGAGCGTCGAGCTGGGCGCTGTCGAGCAGGCCGGGACGGCCGGCATCCCGCGCATCGGCACCCACGTCGACTATCCCGATGCCGTCATGGGTGTCCAGGACTGAGATCGCATTCGTCGGGCGCACTCCCAACCACGCCAGCAGGGGCCGATGATCGCCGGTGTAGGCAGCGTGAAGGACCAGGGGCGGCAGCGCGAAGTCGTATACCCAGTCCACGACGGCGGCAATATCGATCTGGTCGCGATAGTACGAGTGCACCTCGACCAGGATCTCCATACCGCGCTGATGGGCCGAACGAGCGAATTCGCCAATGAAGTCGAAGGTCTCCGGGGTCATGAAGCAGGTCGTGCCGGGAGTCTTGACGGCGTAGCCCACAGCATCCAGTCGGACGAGGGTGACTCCAGACTCGGCCAGCCGATCGAGTATGGACTCGAGGTAGGCACGACCGGGGACGGAGCGCACGTCGATGTCCACCTGCTGAGGAGTGAACGTGGTCCACACGAGCCGACGCTGACCCGCCCATCCGAATGGCGTGAAGGGAAGCCCGGGCCGAGGGCGATAGATCATCGCCAGGTCGGCCTCGGATGCGCCGTCAGGGAAGACCGCGTCGAACGTCAGGAACATGCTCGACCACGGAGACATCTCGCCTCGTGCCAGCACGTCACGAAAGGCCTCGGACTCCGCCGAAACGTGGTTGACGATGACATCGGCCATGACGTCGCGCTCCGCGGCAAGGGCGGCGACGTCAGCCCACTCGCCGAGACGGGGGTCGACGGCCGTGTGATCCACCGGATCGAAGCCCGCGTCGGCCCCATCGATCGGCGTGAAGAAGGGCAGGACGTGAACACCCCCGTAGACCTCGGCCCAGGGTCCCCGGAGAAGGCCGGCCAGGTCGCGGAGAGTCCCACCGCAGCGGTCGGCGTACGCGATGAGATGAACGCGGTTTCGCACAGATCCTCCTCAGGCATCTGAGGAGGAATCCTGGCACAAATGGGAGCGTTTGCGGAGCGGGTACCTGAAGCCCTAGCCCTCGCGGGGGTCCCCCGACTCGCGGTCGCGCATGTCGGCCAGGAACTGCTCGACCTGGGCGGCGATTTCGTCCCCGGATGGCACCTGGCCGCCGGGGGCGAGTTCCGAGCCACCCGAGGTCGCCGAGGCGACACCGCGTAGGGCCGCAAGCTGGTCGTACTGCTGCTCGAGGGCACGCACGATCGTGACGAACTCCTCGCTGTTCTGCAGTTGCTGGGCGATCTCGCCCTCGGCCCGGGAGGCCGGGGCGCGCAGATCATCGACGGGGATGACCAAGCCCGTCGTGGCGCTTAGCGCCTCCAGCGTGGTGATCGCTGCCGCCGGGTACTCGAACTGGCCGAGGTAGTGCGGCACGTGAGTCGCGATGCCGACAGCCTGCTCCCCCGCCTCGCCCAGACGCAGCTCGAGCAGGCCGCCGATGTGGCCGGGAACCTGGATGTTGCCGGCCAGCGCATGTGGGCTCGACACGAGCGCCGGGACGTTGCCGTGCACGGTCACGCCGAGCGGACGGGTGTGCGGCGCGGGCCACGGGATCGCCGACAGGCCGACCGTGAGATCGATGCCGGTGGCACGCACGACCTCGAGGACGGAGTCCGCGAAGCGCTGCCACTGGTAGTCCGGCTCGGGACCGGTGAGCAGGAGGAACGGCGTGCCCGCCGCGTCGGTGACCTCGTGCAGGGCGATCTGCGGCATGTCCACGGCCGCGAAGTGGTCGGTGACAAAGGTGAGCACAGGGCGGCGCGCGCGGTAGTCCAGGACCTGATCGACGTCGAACGTCGCCAGGAGCCTGTGGTCGCGGGCCTGCAGGAGGCGAGCCGCCATGGCCGTGGCGCCACCCGCGTCGAGGAATCCCGTGAAGGCATGCACCAACACCCGGCGGCCGTCGACGGGGGTCGGGTCGCCGTGCCAGGTGACGAGGGGTCGGTCACTCATGCTTCCTCCTGAGCCTTGGTGCTCTCAGAGGACGTTAACGCGCACGACCGCGAAATCCTTCCCGGCGCCCTACTCCGGGGCAGGCCCCGCCGAAACTTCGGCCGACGGGGACGCCTTGGCAGCCTTCTTGGCCGGCTGCTTTTCCGAGGACTTCTGGGCAGGCGCCTTCTTGGGGGCGCTCTTCTTCTCGGCGGCCTTCTTGTCGCCGGACTTCTTGGTAGCCGACTTCTTGGTAGCCGGCTTCGTGTCCGAGCCGTCGGCATCGCTGAGCTCCTCCGCGGCTGCCGCAGCGGCTCCCTTGACGACCTCGGCGGTGTCGGCGGCGGCCGCCTGCGTCGCCGTGGCGGCGCTCGTCGCCGCCGACGTTGTCGCCTCGGCAGCGTCGCTCACCGCGGCACCGGCACTCGCGGCAGCGACGCTCACGGCATCGGCGACGGCGGGCGGCACGATCGGTGAGGAGTACGCGGCCTCGGATGCCGTGCGGGCCGCCTTGTCCGCCAGGTCCGCGGCGGTCGAGGCGGCCTCGGAGACACCGGTGGCGGTTCGCCCGGCGAAGGTCGTCACGGTGTCGGCCCAGGCATCCGCGCGCTCGGCGACCGGCTGCGTGTCGTGGTAGCGGCGCCAGGCAGCCACGCCGGCGGCTGCGCCGGCGACCGCGGCAGCGACGAGGAACACGCGACGCATGGGGCCTCCTCTGGTGGACTCGTCCTGACCGTAGCAGCGCCTGCGCGAAGACGCCTCGGATCAGCGCTGCTTGCCGGAGACGTACCCCAGGAAGAGCTCCTTGGGCCCACTGCCCGCGAGGAAGCGGTCGCGCTCGTCCGGAGGCAGGCCCAGGGCGTACTCGCACACGCGTGCCCAGGCCCCGCCGACCGCGCGAGTGAGGGATCCGGCGACGGTGGCCGAGATGGCGGAGGTGGCCACCTGGCCGCCCGGGACGAACTTGAGCAGGTTGCCGGCCAGGTAGCGGCCGGCCATGGTGGCGCCTCCGGTGAGGACGACGGCGCCGGCCGCGGCGAGGGCCCGCGAACGGTCTGGCGGCAGGCCGTAGGCCGCCGTGATCCGGGCGATCATGGTCACCTGCGTCGGAACCAAGATGGCAGCGTCGGCGAAGGGAATGGGAGCCGCACCGACCCCGGCAGCGACCGCAACCGACTGAGTGATGATCTTCTTGACGGCCTGTCTTTTACGCTCCCAGTCGAGGATCTGCACCGCGGTGAGCGCCGCGGTGGCGACCTCGGGCACGACGAGGTACGTCGCGTCGAGCAACTCCTGCAGCCCGAACACGGGCGACGACGTGAAGGGGTCCTCGAGGGCGTTCGTGAGCAGCGCGCGCCCTGCCGGACGCAGAGGCAGGCCCAGGGACTCGATGTACTGGGCGAGTTCGATCGCCTCCGGGTGGGGCACCCCGTCACGGCTGGGCACCTGGGTGATCACCATGATCACGGGGAGTCCGAGCTCGGCGAGCGCCCGCACGAAGTCGCCCTGGCGCTCCTCGAACCTGCGATCGGACCAGCGGACGAGGTACCACGCGGCGTGGATCTGCTGGTCGACCGGCAGCGAGCGCGACTCGGCCACGCGCGAGCGCAGCGCGGCGAGGATCTCATCGCCCGACGTGCCGGTCTCGAAGCCCTCGGAGTCGTAGAGGCCGAGCAGTCCGCCGGGGTGGCGGTAGTAGACGAGCCCACGTGTGACGGGCTTGCCGAGCCCGGTCTCAGCGACCTGGCTGCCGAAGACCGCGTTGACGAGCGTGGACTTGCCGACGCCGGTCTTGCCGAAGACGGCGAGGTTGAAGCAGCCCAGGGCGGCGAAGGCCTCCGCGAGGCGCTGGGCGAAGAGCGACTCCACGTCGCCCTGCGCGAGATCGCTCACCTTCGCGGGGGGCACGGACCCGGGCTGCTCGACCGTCATGGACTCACGGTATGCCCCGGGCGCCGGCGATGCGCGGACACGGGCGCCGCCGTGCGCACATCGCGACCAGCAGGACCTCCACGGGCATGACCCGGCCCGGCATGGCCTGGACCAGCCTTGGGTCCGCCCGCCGGGTTACGGTGGACGGATGCTCAAGGGCCTGGCGATCGCGGGCGCGGCGCTGGTCCTCCTGGCGGTCGCGGCCGCAGGGGCCTTCCTTGCCCTCGGCGGCATCGACTTCATCCGCGACCGGGCCGCGATCGTCGTGCCCGAGGACCTCAGACCGGTCATCATCGAGGCGGCCGAGCGCTGCCCGGTCGTGCCGGCGGAGGTCCTCGCAGCGCAGCTGGCGTCGGAGAGCAGTTGGAATCCGCGCGCGGTCAGCCCCGCGGGAGCGACCGGGCTGGCGCAGTTCATGCCCGAGGTCTGGGAGCAGTACGCCGTGGACGGGGACGGCGACGGCGACCGCGACATCTACGACCCGGTCGACGCGATCCACTCCGCCGCCGAGCTCAACTGCGTCAATGCCGAACTCGTCGCGGACGTCCCCGGCGATCGCCTGCGCAACATCCTCGCGGCGTACAACGCCGGCTTCAACCAGGTCGTGCGCTACGAGGGCGTCCCGCCCTTCCCCGAGACCGAGACCTACGTCGAGCGCGTGCTGACGCGCTCGGAGCGGATCCAGCTGCAGTAGCCCGGTCAGGCGCGCGTGTTGCCGAACATGTCGGAGTTGCCGCGCGCCCCGGCGACGAGGCCGGGCACGACGTCGGTGAGCTCCGCGGGCGACCAGCGCGCGCCGTCCTTGGTCGCGACCGGGCCCTTGACCCACGGCTCCGCGACGCCGATCTCGTTGCCCGTGACGGTGAAGACACGACCCGTCACTCCCGCAGAGAGCGGCGAGCCGAGCCAGACGACGAGCGGGGAGATGTTGGCCGGGTCCATCGGGTGGTAGCCCTGGTCGTTGGCCTCGGCGCCGCTCATCTCGGCGAAGAGCGGCAGGCCCTCGGTCATCCGCGTGAGGGCGACGGGGGCGATCGCGTTGGCGGTGACGCCAAGGCGCCCGAGCTCGTCGGCCAGGACGATGGTCATGGCCGCGATGCCCGCCTTGGCCGCGGCGTAGTTGGCCTGGCCGATGTTGCCGAAGATCCCCGAGGGTGAGGACGTGGAGATGATCCGGGCGTCATTGGCCTCCCCCGCCTTGGCGCGTGCACGCCAGTAGTCCACCGCATGGCGGCTCACGGCGAAGGTCCCGCGCAGGTGGACCGCGATGACCGAGTCGAACTCCTCCTCGGTCATGTTGACGAACATGCGGTCGCGCAGGATGCCGGCGTTGTTGACGACGACGTCGAGGCCGCCGAACGTGTCGATGGCGGCCTGGACGATCCGGCCCGCGCCGGCGTAGTCGGTGACGGTGTCGGCGTTGGCGATGGCCTCGCCACCCATGGCGCGAATCTCGTCGACGACCTGCTGCGCGGGGCTCGCATCGGCTCCGGCCCCGTCGACCGAGCCGCCGAGGTCGTTGACGACGACGCGCGCGCCCTCGCGCGCGAAAGCCAGCGCATGCTCGCGACCGATGCCCCGGCCCGCGCCCGTGATGATGACGACGCGTCCCTCGCAGATACCCGACATGGGCCCTCCTCTTCCTCGTGGCGAGGCTAGCGACCTGCAGGCCGCGTGATAGGACGAGGGTGTGCCAACGCCCCGCGTGCTCTTCGTGTGCACCGGCAACGCCACCCGATCGGTGATCGCCGCTGCGCTCACGCGAAGGGAGCGACCCGACTGGCGCATCGACTCGGCCGGGACGTGGGCCATCCCCGGCCTGCCCTCGAGTCGCCGCACGCTGGCTGCGCTGGAGTCCGTCGGGGTGAGCGCGCCCGGGCACCGCAGCACGACGCTCACGCGCGACCACCTCGTCGAGGCCGATCTCGTCGTGGCCTTCGAAGCCGACCACGTGACGCACGTGCGCCGCCTCGAGCCCGCTGTCGCCGACCGCACGGCCACCCTGCCGCGCCTGCTGCTCCCGGACTGGCCCGGAGCAGACCTCGCCGCGGAGGATCCACGCGCGTGGACCGAGGTCGCCGACCCCGCCGGCGGCGACGTGGACGACTTCGTCCGGTGCGCGCGGGACATCGACGCCCAGGTGGCCCTGCTCCTGCCACGCCTCGATGCCTGGACGGCGTAGAAGCTCAGTCGGGGAGCACTCCTGCGTCAGCCAGCGCGCTGATCCGCGCCTCGTCGACGCCCCAGGCGCGCAGGGCGCCGCGATCGGAGGCCAGCACCGAGCCCGGCCCGTCGGCGGGCGTGAGCGAAAACCTCGGCGCGGGAGCGGCCTGCACGATCCCGTCCGCCTCGGCGAAGGTGCCGCGGGCGGCAAGATGCGGATGCGCGGGCGCCTCGGCCATGGTGAGCACCGGGGCGACGCACGCATCGTTTCCATCCGCGAGCGCGGCCCACTCATCGCGCGTGCGCGTGGCGACGACCTCCGCGAAGCGCCGACGCAACACAGGCCACCCCGAGAGGTCGAACTGGCCCGGCAGGTCCTCGCCGTCGAGGCCCGCGATGCGCAGCCATTCGGCGTAGAACTGCGGCTCGAGACAGCCGATGGCGAGCCACTTGCCGTCGGCGGTGCGGTAGACGTCGTAGAACGGAGTCCCGGAGTCGAGCAGGTTGACGCCGGCCTCCTCGCTCCACATGCCGATCGCCGACATGGAGTGGAAGAGCGACATGAGCAGTGCGGCTCCATCGACCATCGCGGCGTCCACGACCTGTCCCTCGCCCGTGCGCTCGGCATGCCAGAGCGCGGCGAGGACGCCCGCGATCAGCAGCATCGCCCCGCCGCCGTAGTCGCCCACGAGGTTGAGCGGCGGTGTCGGCGGCTGGTCGCGGCGCCCGATGTGCGCGAGGACGCCGGCGACGGCGATGTAGTCCAGGTCGTGGCCGGCGGTGCGCGCCCACGGACCCTCCTGCCCCCATCCCGTCATGCGGCCGTAGACCAGCGACGGGCGACGGGCGAGGCATACCTCGGGCGAGAGTCCGAGCCGCTCCATCACCCCGGGCCGGAAGCCCTCGATGAGGACATGCGACTGCGCGACGAGGTCCAGCACGAGATCGCGACCGGCGTCCTGGCGCACGTCGACGACGACGCCGGCGCGACCGCGACGCGTGACATCGCGCATCGGGTCGCCGAGCATGAGCCCCGGTCGCGGGGACTCGATTCGGATGCCTTCGGCGCCGAGGTCGGCCAGCACCATTGCCGCGAAGGGTGCCGGGCCGATGCCCGCCATCTCGACGAAGCGCATGCCGGCGAGCGGTCCGCTCACTTGATCACCACCATGACCTGCGTGTTGAAGACGGCGAGCCGGCCGTCCGGGGTCCACAGCTCGCGGGTCTCGGTCGCGTAGCCCTCGCGACGCGAGACGAGCCGACCGCGGTGCAGCAGCGGGGCAGCGGGATCGATGGTCGCCGGATCGACGAGCAGGCTCGCGGCGAAGGTGAGCGTCGCCATCGGCCGGGGCTCAGCGAGCGTCACCAGGGTCGCCGGCCACAGGGCATCGACCAGGCCGAGGGCAAGGGCGGCATCCACGGGCTCGGGCTCAGGCAGCCGCACCCAGCAGACGACGTCCTCGACGCGCCCCTGGTACGGCAGGCCGGTGAGCGGGCGGAACTCCAGTCGCTCGGTGAACTCCGGAGCGAGCGGCGGCGCGAGCGGCACCGCCGGCACCTCGGCCCACGGCGGGGACGCGGGAGGCTGCAGGCGGGCATCCACCATCTCCGGCTGATCCCCACCGCGCGCGCGCCCGAGCACCACGCTGGCCGACACGAGCACGTCGGGCTCGGCGCCGACGACGACCCGCCAGGCGGCGGTGCCCGAGCCGATGCGCAGCGGCACCTCCCGGACGAGGGAGTCGCCGACGGGCACCGGACCCAGCATGTCCACGCTCACCTCGCGCACCCGGCGGTCCGGGGAGATGAGGCGGTCGGCATGCTCGGCCGCGCGCACGGCCATGCCGACTCCCAGGCCGCCCCAGGCCCCGCGACCCTGGGCCCATCCGGCAGGCACGTGCCACGCGCCGTCGACGACGGTGGTGAGGTCGCGGTACGCCGGCACGTCGTCGAGGGTAGCCCTGCTGTCGGGGCGGGCGGCTAGCCTGCCCGGATGCGCGTGCTCCACACCTCCGACTGGCACCTGGGACGGTCCTTCCACGGGGTGGACATCCTCGAGCATCAGCGCGCCTTCATCACCTGGCTCGTGTCGCTCGTCGCGAGCGAGCAGGTCGAGCTCGTCGTCGTCGCCGGAGACGTCTACGACCGTGCCGTGCCGCCCCTCGCCGCCGTCTCGCTGTGGGAAGAGGCCGTGATCGGCATCACGCGCACATGCCCGATGCTCGTCACCTCCGGCAATCACGACTCGCCCACGCGACTGGGCTTCGCCGGTCCCCTGCTTGCGCAGTCCGGACTGCACCTGCGCACCTCGCTCGAGGACATCGGGCGACCCTTGGTCCTCGAAGGCACCGACGGCACGGTCCTGGCGGCGTACGGCATTCCCTATCTCGAGCCCGATCTCCATCGCGAGGCGCTGGGGGCGCAGCGATCGCACGCGGCGGTGCTCGACGCCGCCATGGACCGCGTGCGCGCGGATCTGGCAGGACGCGACGGCACTCGCTCCATCGTCGCGGCGCACGCCTTCATCACGGGGAGCACGGCGGCGACGGTGAGCGACTCGGAGCGCGACCTGCGCGTGGGCGGCATCGCAGATGCCCCCGCGTCCGTGTTCGCCGGCGTCGATCACGTGACCCTCGGCCACCTGCACGGTGCGCAGGACGTGAGCGCCGCGCCGCACTCCGTCGCCTACAGCGGGTCCCCGATCGCCTTCTCCTTCTCGGAGGAGGCGCACGTGAAGTCCGTGACCGTCCTGGACATCCCGCCCTCCGGACCCGTCGAGGCTCGGCTCGTCCCCGCGCCCGTGCCACGCCCGCTCATCACGCTGAGGGGCGAGCTCGAGGCCCTGCTCGCAGACCCGGAGACGGCCGGACTCTCCGACCACTGGGTGCGCGTGCTCCTCACCGACGCGCGACGACCGGATGATCCGATGGGGCGGTTGCGAGCCTTGCTCCCCCACGTCGTCGAGCTCGCCTTCGAGCAGCGCCCGCTGCCTTCCGTGTCAGCGCACGACGAGTCGGGAGCCTTCGCCCGCGATCCGCTGGCCATCGCCGAGGCCTTCGTCGAGCACGTGACGTCGACTGCGGCCGAGCCCGTCGAGCGGGACCTGCTGCGGGCCTCGGTCGAGCACGTTCGCGTGAGCGAGGCACCCCGGTGAGGCTGCACGCGCTCACGCTCACCGGCGTGGGTCCCTTCCGCGGGCGCCAGTCGATCGACTTCGACGCGGTCTCGGCGTCGGGGCTCTTCCTCATCGAAGGACCCACCGGCGCGGGCAAGACCACCATCATCGACAGCATCGTCTTCGCGCTCTACGGCTCGCTCTCGGGCGCGGAGTCCGACTCCGCCAGGATGCGCAGTCACCTGTGCGATGCCGACGAGCGCACCGAGGTCACGCTGGAGTTCAGCGTCGGCGGGGTGCGTCACACCATCACGCGCAATCCGGCGTACGAACGCCGCAAGGCCCGTGGCGAGGGCACCACCATGGAGAGAGCAGCCCAGACGCTGCACGTGCACGACGACGCCATCCCCGACATGCGCGAGGCCAGGGAGATCGGCGTCTACCTCCAGCAGCGCATCGGGCTCACTGCCGACCAGTTCCGGCGGCTCGTCGTACTCCCCCAGGGCGAGTTCGACGCCCTGCTGCGGGCCAAGCCCAAGGAGCGCTACGACACGGTCGCGGGCCTCATCGACGACGGATTCCTCCAGCGCGTGCAGGAGGATCTCAAGCAGCACGCCGACGAGGCTCAGCAGGCGCGCGCGGCTGCTGCCGCCGACGTGTCGCGCATCCTCGAAGTGATGCGCGAGCGCGCCGCCGAGGTGGTCGAGCTCCCCGAAGCCGCCGAGGAGTTCGACCCGGACGCGGTCGTCGCCGACATCGCCCGCCGCGCAGCCGAGGCCGCGGTCGCAGCCGAGCAGACCGGGGCGACCCTGCAGGCCCGACAGGCGGACGAGCATCGTGCTCGCGCCGCATCCGATGCGGTGCACGCGGCGAGCGCGGCACGGGCTGCACTCGAGCGGGCCAGCGCCGCAGCGGGGCCCGAGCTCGCAGGTCTCGACGACGCGGGCCTGCGCGCTCACATGGTGGATCTCGTCGCGCTGCGCACGCGCCTCGAGCCGTGGGCCGACTGGGAGGCAGGTGCCCAGGAGCGCGAGCAAGAGGGCGCGCGACTCCATGCTCAGGCCGAGGCCATCGCCGCGAAGATCGCGATCGCTCGCGAGGAGGCCGATGCCCTGCCCGCGCGCCGACAGGAGGCAGACGCTCAGGTCGCGCTGGCCCGAGCCCAGGCCGATGACGCTCAGGCCCGAGCAGACGAGGTCCAGCGCATCGAAGCGCTCGAGGCCGCCCTCGCGGAGCGCGATGCCATCACGGCAACGGTCGGGCGCGCTCGCGAAGAGGCGAGCGCTGCGGCGGATGCCCTCCAGTCCGCCCGCGATGCGCTCCAGGGCGCGCGCACGGCACACCACGAGCTCGCGCGGGCACAGTTGGAGCAGCGTGCGGCGCACCTCGCGACCCTCCTCGTCGATGGTCAGGCCTGCCCCGTCTGCGGCTCGGCCGAGCATCCGCGCCCGGCGCACGCTGCGGAGGGCGAACTGGTCGGCGATGCAGCCGTCGCCGCTGCCCGGGAGGTGGCCGATCGCGCCGAGCAGGACGAGGCGCAGGCGTCCGCGACACTGGACGCCGCGCGCACGTCACTGGCGGCGAGTGAGCAGCAGCTGGCGGTGGTCGAGGCACGCCTCGAGGGCGCGAGTGCCGCGTCGGTGGCCGCTGCGCTTGGCCAGGCGCGTGCGGCGCTGCAGGAGGCGCGCGACGCCGAGTCCCGAATCCCCGGCCTCATCGCGCACGCGCAGTCATTGGCTGCGCAGTCCGAGTCGGCCACCAGCGTGATCGAAGCCCTTGTCGCCGAGGAGGCAGCCGCACGCGCCAAGGCGGCCGCTCACGACGCAGCCGTCGCGCACGCCGAGCAGCGCCATGGCGAGGAGGTGGACGGCCACGGAACGGCATGCGAGGCCCTCTCCGTCCTCGCCGAGCGCATCGGCGCCGTCGAATCCCTCCAGCAGGCGCGCGCGCAGGCCGCAGGGCATCCGGTCGATGCCGATCCCATCGCGGCCGATGCCGCCCTGGCTCGCGCGACCGCCGCGCGCGCGGACGCGGAGGCCCTGCACACCGAGGCCGAGCGGACGCGCGTGCGGCTGGCCGACGCGCATGCGGCGCTGGCGGCACAGGCTGGCGAGCTCGCGCAGGCGCAGGAGCGACGGGAGTCCGTGGGATCGACCACCGAGGCGGCACTCCGGCTCGGCGCACTCGTCACGGCGCGCAGCCCTGCCAATCGCCGCAATCTCACCCTGCAGTCCTACGCCGTCCAAAGGCGCTTCCAGTCGGTGCTCGAGGCCGCATCGGTCCACCTCGAGCACATGAGCAGCGGCAAGTTCAGCTTCCTCATCGACGAGGCGGCCGCCGGGCGGGCCCAAGCCGGCCTGGGCATCGACATCCTCGACGCGTGGACCGGGCAGGCGCGCGACCCGGAGTCGCTCTCGGGCGGCGAGACGTTCTACGCATCGCTCTCCCTCGCCCTGGGCCTTGCCGACATCGTGCGCGAGGAGTCCGGCGGTGTCTCGCTCGACACCCTCTTCGTCGACGAAGGCTTCGGCTCGCTTGATGCCGACACCCTCTCGGTCGTGCTCGACCAGCTCGACGCCCTTCGCTCGCGGGGGCGGGTCGTGGGAGTCATCAGTCACGTCGCGGAGATGAAGGACTGGGTGCACGATCGCATCGTGGTCGTCCCCGGTCCGCCGGGCGCGGGCAGCACGATCGCCCAACCTGCGTGATCGGCGTCGAAACCCACCCGGGCACCCCTGCCAGGCCCTAGCCTGCATCCCACCCGGACGACGAGGGAGACGCGATGAGCACCACGGCACCCGTCAAGGACTACCGCACCGGTCGCGTGGTCGGACTCGCCACCACCGCGGCGCTGGGAGGCTTCCTCTTCGGCTACGACTCGGCCGTCATCAACGGGGCGGTCGGGGCACTCAAGTCGCTCTTCGGCCTGAGCGACATCGCCATCGGCTTCGTCGTGTCGATCGCCCTCATCGGCTCGGCCATCGGCGCATGGTTCGCCGGATCGCTCGCCGACCGATTCGGACGGCGTCGCGTGATGCTCGTCGCCGCAGCGCTGTTCCTGGTGGCAGCCGTCGGCCAGGCCTTCCCCTTCGGCGTCGTCGACCTCATGCTGTGGCGCTTCATCGGCGGCGCCGGCATCGGCGTGGCCAGCGTCATGGCGCCGATGTACATCGCCGAGATCGCTCCGGCTCAGATTCGCGGTCGCATGGGCTCCCTGCAGCAGTTCGCGATCGTCATCGGCATCTTTGCCACGGGCCTGGTCAACTACATCGTCCTGCAGGCCGCCGGCGGCAACGCGCGCAACACCTGGCTCCTCGGGCTCGAGGCCTGGCAGTGGATGTTCCTCAGCATGATCATCCCGGCGGTGATCTACGGCCTGCTCGTGCTGCGCATCCCCGAGTCGCCCCGCTACCTCGTGGCGATCGGCGAGCCCGCGAAGGCAGGTCAGGTGCTGAGCACCATCTACACCATCGACGTGACGCCCATGGTGGACGACATCGAGGCGTCACTGCGCGGCGACCACAAGCCGCGCTTCTCCGACATCCGCGGCCGCACGCTGGGCCTCATGCCCATCGTCTGGATCGGCATCATGCTCAGCGCCTTCCAGCAGTTCGTCGGCATCAATGCCGTCTTCTACTACTCCAACACCATCTGGGAGTCGGTGGGCTTCTCGGAGTCCCAGGCCTTCCAGACGTCGCTCATCACGACCGGCATCAACGTCTTGTTCACCGTCGTCGCCATCGCCCTGGTCGATCGCGTCGGCCGCAAGCCTCTGCTCCTCATCGGCTCCTGCGGCATGGTCGTGACTCTCGTGACGCTCACATGGGTCTTCGGCACGGCGGCCACCAACGCGGACGGGCAGCCCGTGCTCGCCGACGGCCCCGACGTCGTGGCGCTCATCGCCTTCAACGCCTATGTCGCCTTCTTCGCCGCGACATGGGGGCCCATCGTCTGGGTGCTGCTGGGCGAGATGTTCCCCAACCGCATCCGCGCCACGGCCCTCGCGGTGGCGGCTTCGGCCCAGTGGATCGCCAACTTCATCGTCTCGACCAGCTTCCCCGAGCTGGCCGGGATCTCGCTCGGCCTGGCGTACGGAATCTTCACGGCCTTCGCCGTGCTCTCCATCCCGTTCGTCATGAAGTACATCCGCGAGACCAAGGGGGTCTCCCTGGAGGACATGGGCGAACTCGAGGGGGCCCGCGCGGCGTGACCCCCCGCTTTCACCCTCGAATTGGCAGCCATTTCGGGGCGAAACGCCGTACGGGAACGACCCGGTGGAGGGTGAAAGCGGGCCGGAAGGTGAGCGAAGGCGCCGTCAGCCGTTGAGGATGACGAGTCGCTCCTCCGTCATCTCCCTCACCGAGTAGGCCGGCCCCTCGCGCGTGTTGCCGGAGTCGCGCAA
This sequence comes from uncultured Actinomyces sp., assembly GCA_964537955.1. GTDB lineage: Bacteria > Actinomycetota > Actinomycetes > S36-B12 > S36-B12 > Mxb001. Next base: position 27,440 of record CAZICY010000015.1, read on the forward strand.
TCCGCCGTAGGGCATCTGGTCCGCGCGCCACGTGGGCACCTCGTTGATGAGGACGCCGCCGAAGTCCAGAGTGCGTGCCGCCTTGATCGCCTTGGAGACGTCAGCCGTGAAGACGCCGGCCTGCAGTCCGTAGCGCGTGTCATTGGCGCGCGCGAGGGCATCGTCGAAGTCCGTGAAGGACTGGATCGCCACGACGGGGCCGAAGACCTCGAGCGCGCAGACGCTCATCTCCGGCTTGGCGTCGACGATCACGGTCGGCTGGAGGACACCATCGGCGCCGATCTCGCCACCGCACGCGACGCGTCCGCCGTCGGCGACAGCCTCGTCGATCCACGCCTTCACGCGATCACGCTCCCCCGTGGAGATGAGCGCGGACACGTCGGTCGCCTCGTCCATCGGATCCCCTACGACAAGGGTCTTGACCGCGTCGACGAGCGCCGCCGACACCGGCTCCACGAGCGACTCGTGCACGAAGATCCGCTGGGTCGAGATGCACGACTGGCCAGCGTGCGAGAAGCCCGCGATCTTGATCTTGGCCACCGCCGTCTGCCAGTCGCCATCCGCGTCGATGATGACCGGCGCGTTGTTGCCGAGCTCAAGGCCGACGCGCTTGCGCGGCGCCTTGGCACGAATGCTCCAGCCGACCTCGGGAGAGCCCGTGAAGGTGATGAGCGCGACATCAGGGTTGTCCACGAGGGCGCCGCCCACCGTCGTCCCCCCGCCGGTGACGATCTGGAGGTACGCCGGCGGAAGTCCGCACTCCTCGATGAGCATGCGCGCGAGGAGGATCGAGGAGAAGGGCGTCTGCATCGCGGGCTTGAGCACCACCGGGCAGCCTGCGGCGATGGCAGGGCCGAGCTTGTGCGCCACCAGGTTGAGGGGGAAGTTGAACGGCGAGATCGCGCCGACCACGCCGATCGGCACCCGCAGGACGAAGCCGATCTTTCCCTCGCCGGCGGAGGATGCCTCGAGGGGCACGGTCTCGCCCGTGAGCGTGCGCGCCACGGCAGCCGAGAACTGCAGTGTGCTGGCCGCGCGCTCCGCTTCGACGCGCGCCGTCCGGATGGGCTTGGCTGCCTCGAGAGCGATGCAGCGACCGAACTGGTCCCGCCGCTCCAGCAGCAGCTCGGCGGCCCGATCGAGGATCTCGGCACGCATCCACTGGGGCAGCGGCTCGGTGTGCAGGGCGGCCTTGGCGTAGGCGACGGCTGCGTCGACGTCGGCCGGAGTCATGACCGGGACGCTGCCGAGCAGGGCGTCGTCGTAGGGCGCGCGCACCTCCGCGGGCTCAGAGCCCTGGGTCCAGCCGCCGAGGAAGGGGACGGGGGTCACGGTCCCGGGGTCGATGCCGGGAATCAGTGGCGAGGACATGCCCCGGACGCTACCGCGAGCAGGGTGTGCCCGGGTGGGGCAGGATCCCTCTATGGACTTCCGCATCCCCGAGGAGCTCACCGCACTCCGCCAGTCCTTCGGCGCCTTCCTGGACCGGGAGATTCGCCCCCTTGAGGACGAGTACGCCCGCGAGTTCTGGGGCGAGACACCCGATCGGGAGGTGCTCGCGCCGGTCATCCGCGACATCCGGCTGCGTAGCGCGCAGGAGGGCTTCTACGCCGCCTACATGCCCGAGGAGGCAGGCGGCCAGGGCCTGTCGGTGCTGGGCACGTCGCTGCTCGTCGAGGATGCCGCGCGGTCGGGCATGCGCCTGGCCATGGCGGCCATCGCACCGCCCAATCCCGCGGGGCCGTCGCCGCTCCTGCTCAAGCTGCCACCGCACCTGTGGGAGACGTACGTCCTGCCGGTGGCATCGGGAGAGAAGACCATGTGCTTCGCGCTCACCGAGCCCGAGGCAGGCAGCGATGCTCAGGCGATCCGCACGACCGCGGTGCGCGATGGCGACGAGTGGGTCATCACGGGGCACAAGCACTACATCACCAACGGCGAGCACGCGGACTTCGCCATCGTCTTCGCCGTGACCGACGCCGAGAAGCGCGCCGCGGGCGGAATCACGGCCTTCGTCGTCCCCGCCGATCAATTCCGTCGGGGCAAGCTGCAGTGGAACCTCTCCGACTCCCACCCCGCGGAGCTCTTCTTCGACCAGGCACGCGTGCCCGCCGATCACGTCATCGGTGAGGTGGGCATGGGCTTCTTCGAGGCGATGGCCTTCCTCAACTCCGGGCGCGCCTACATCGGCGCACAGTCCCTCGGCCTCGCCGAGTGGGCCCTGGAGGCGGCCGTCGACCACGCCAAGACGCGGACCGCCTTCGGCAAGCCCCTCGCGCGCAATCAGGGCGTGTCCTTCCCTCTTGCCCGCAGCAAGGCCGACATCGAGTCCATCCGATGGCTCGTCTACAAGCTGGCTTGGCGTGTCGACACCGAGGGAGATCCCCTCGCGATCATGGGCGATGCCTCCATCACCAAGTACTACGCGACCGAGCAGGCGTACGCCGTCGCCGACCGCTGCCTGCAGGTCTTCGGCGGCATGGGACTCATGAGGGAGGGCCCTGTCGAGCGCGTGCTGCGCCACCTGCGCATGCTCCGCGTGGTCGAGGGCGCCAGCGAGGTCCAACTCCTCGTCATCGCCCGCACCCTCGGGCTCTAGGCAACGGGCTCGTCGAGGTCCTCTCCCGTCGCGACATCCCCGACTTCGATCAGGTCCACCTCGTCGAGCCGGGCGCGCAGGTAGTCGCGGGCACCGCGATCGCCGCGCGCGACGGCGCTGACCCCTGCGAAGTGCTCCCTGCCGAGCATGACGGGATGCCCCCTCTCCCCTGCGAAGCAGGCCTGCGCGACCCTCGCCGGGCTCGCGACGAGCCGGGTCACCGCCTGACCTGTGAGACCGGGCAGGTCAACGAGGGTGACGACGACACGATCGACCGACTCGTCGGCCTGGATGGCGAGCAAGCCCGCACGCAGCGACGACCCCATCCCCTCGGACCACTCCGGGTTGGCCACCGTGACCGCCCCGGGCACCTCGCCCGTCCACGCGCCGAGCACGACGTAGACCGGATCGCACCCTGCCTCGCGCAGCACCCTCACCGCGCGGTCGACAAGCCGCTCGCCCTCGATGAGCACGGGGGCCTTGGGTCCGCCGAAGCGACGGCCCTCCCCGGCGGCGAGGACCAGCCCCGCGACGCGCGACATCTCCGCGGGCTAGCGGGGCGCGCCGGGGTGGATGGGGCCGCTCGTCGCGACGAGGCGCGCGCCACTACCGCCCCAGCGCTCCTGGATGATCTCGGCGGCGATCGAGATGGCGGTCTCCTCAGGGGTGCGCGCGCCGAGGTCGAGGCCGATGGGCGAGCGCAGGCGCGCGATCTCCTCGTCGGTCACCCCCGCCTCCTTGAGGCGGCGCAGGCGGTCCTCGTGGGTCCTGCGCGATCCCATGGCACCGACATAGCCCGCGTCGGTGCGCAGTGCCACCTCCAGAGCGGGCACGTCGAACTTCGGATCGTGGGTGAGCACGCAGATGACGGTGCGCTGGTCCACGGGCTGACTGGCCAGCCATCGATGCGGCCAATCGACGACCACCTCGTCGGCGTCGGGGAACCTCCGCGGCGTTGCGAAGATCTCGCGGGCATCGCACACGGTGACGCGGAAGCCGAGGACCTTGCCCACGCGGCACAGTGCCGCGGAGAAGTCGATGGCGCCGAAGATGTACATGCGAGGCGGAGGGGCCATGCTCGCCACGAAAACGTCCAGTCCGTCGCCGAGCCGCTCCCCTTCCGGCCCGTAGCGCAAGAACCCGGTGGTCCCCGAGGCCAGCAGGCCGCGCGCATCGGCCGCCACGGTCTCATCGAGCCGCTCCGTGCCGAGCGAGCCCTCGACCGAGTCGGGGCGCACGACAAGGTGACGCGCCAAGGAGGTGCCGTCGGGTGAAGCGACGATGGTCGCGATGGCGACGGGCTCCTCGGCTTCGACACTGCGCAGGATGCCCGGCAGCTCCGGCCACGTGTCGCGGTCGACGCGCTCGACGAAGACATCGAGGATCCCGCCGCACGTGAGGCCAACGGAGAACGCATCGTCGTCGCTCACGCCATAGGTCTCGAAGCGCGCATCTCCATCGGCGAGGACCTCCTGGCCCAGGTCGTAGAGCGCGCCCTCCACGCAGCCCCCGCTCACCGAGCCGATCGCCTCTCCGCCGGAGGTCACGATCATCGATGCTCCCGCGGGCCGCGGGGCAGAGCGCCAGGTGCGCACCACCGTGGCCATGGCGCAGGGCTCGCCCCGTTCGTAGGCGGCCAGCAGGTCGCTGAGGATCTCCCTCATGGGACTCCCTTCGGGGCTATCCGTCACGGCGGCCGGTGCCGATCCGATGGCGGCCAGGTGCCGTGACCCCAATAATGACGGAATGCAGGCGACCAGCCAGTCGGATGCCGTCCGACTCTCCGCCGTATCGGCGGAGCCGATCTCGGCCCGCGCGACGGCCGAACTGGTCGACGACCCCCGTGCCGGCGCCGTCGTCACCTTCTCCGGCGACGTCCGGGACCACGATCACGGGCGCGCGGTCCTTCGCCTGGACTACGAGGCGCACCCGACAGCCGCTGGCATCCTCGCGGACATCGCTGCGGAAGTCGCCGAGCGCTTCGACGTCATCGCCATCGCCGTGGCCCATCGCACGGGCCCGCTCGAGATCGGCGACTGCGCCCTCGCGGCGGCGGTCAGCGCCGCGCATCGCGGCGAGGCATTCGCGGCATGCACCGCGCTCGTCGAGGAGACCAAGGCGCGCATCCCCGTCTGGAAGCATCAGTACTTCGCCGACGGGACCGACGAGTGGGTGAACTGCGCATGAGCCACGCCGACGACGTGCACGAGACCCGCCTGGTCGACTCCTACGGCCGCGGTCACCGCGACATGCGCATCAGCCTCACCGACCGGTGCTCGCTGCGGTGCACCTACTGCATGCCTGCCGACTTCGCGGATTGGATCCCCAGCGCCGAGCTCCTCACGACTGACGAACTCATGCTCGTCCTCGAGATCGCTGTCGACGAGGGCATCGACGAGGTGCGACTGACCGGCGGCGAGCCGCTCCTGCGCCCCGACGTCGTCGATGTCGTGCGCCGCATCAACGCCCTCCCCCAGCCGCCGCGCATCTCCATCACGACCAACGCCCTGCGCCTGTCCGGCCTGGCCGGGCCGCTGCGCGACGCCGGGCTCGAGCGGGTCAACGTCAGCCTCGACACCCTGGATCGCGAGAGGTTCAAGCGGCTCACTCACCGCGATCGCCTCGATGACGTGCTGGCAGGGCTGGCTGCCGCGCGCGCGGCTGGCCTGGCGCCGGTCAAGGTCAACTCCGTCCTCATGCGCGGGGTCAACGACGACGAAGCCGTGCCCATGCTGCGGCGCGCGCTCGACGAAGGCTGGCAGCTGCGCTTCATCGAGCAGATGCCCCTCGACGCAGGCGGCCTGTGGAATCGCGCCAACATGGTCACCGCAGAGGAGATCCTCGAGAGCCTGTCAACTGCCTTCGACATCACTCCCCTGCCGCAGCGAGGCACCGCACCGGCCGAGGAGTTCTACGTCGACGGGGGACCTGCGACGGTAGGCGTGATCGCCAGCGTGACCCGCCCCTTCTGCGGCACGTGCGACCGCCTGCGCCTCACCGCGGACGGCCAACTGCGCAACTGCCTCTTCGCGCGCGACGAGACCGACCTGCGCGCCGTGCTGCGTGACGAGGCTCTGAGCGCGGCGGAGCGCGAGGCCGAGGTGCGTCGCCGCCTCCACGCGAGCGTCCTGGCCAAGCTGCCCGGACACGGGATCAACGACCCGACGTTCATTCAGCCGCCGCGTCCGATGAGCGCGATCGGCGGCTAGCCCCCCGCGAAGGGCGGCAGCACGTCCAGGCGGGTTCCCGCGGCCACCAAGGTCCCCTCATCGTTGCCGGCGACCCCGTCCACGAGGATCGAGCAGCGCGGGAGGACGGCGGCGAGGCCCGGAGCCTGCCGGATCGCCTCGGCGACCACGTCCGCGAGGGTGCCGGGCGCCACGGTGAGGACAGACTGCCCCTCGGCGGCCGCACGCGCGGCCGCGAAGAGGTGCACCTCGACGGGTCGCGGCTCCTGCGGCATGCGGCTAGTGTCGTACATCACAGCCGCGTGGGCCTGCCGGGCCCAGAACCGATCGTGGCCTCGACCTCGGGAGTCGTGGATGGACCTGCAGAACTCGTTTGTCGTTCCGGCCGACATCGACACGGCGTGGCAGACCCTGCTCGACGTGGAGGCCATCGCGCCCTGCATGCCCGGTGCCACCCTGGAGTCCGTAGACGGGGACGCCTTCACGGGCTCGGTCAAGGTCAAGCTGGGCCCTGTCAACATGACGTACGGCGGCAAGGCCCGCTTCGTGGAGAAGGACCAGGCCCAGCACAGGGCCGTCATCGAGGGCACGGGCAAGGAGACCCGCGGATCCGGAACCGCCTCGGCCCTCGTCACCTGCCAGTTGATCGCCGAGTCCGCTGATCGCACGCGGGTCGAGGTCAACACCGACCTCACCGTGACGGGCAAGCCCGCGCAATTCGGCCGCGGAGTGATGCAGGACGTGGCGGGACGCATCATCGACCAGTTCTCGGCCAACCTCGAGTCCGTCATCGCCGCCCGCGGCGCGCGCGCAGAGGCGGCGGCGACCGGGGCGCCGCAGCCTGCGGCCGCGCCCGTGGCCATGCCCCAGGCAGCCGACAGCATCGACCTGCTGGGCACGGCCGGGGCGCCCGTGCTCAAGCGTGCCCTTCCGGCCGTCGCCATCCTCGCAGCCATCGTGGGCATCATCTGGCTCATCGCCCGGCGCCGGGGCTAACCGGCCGCGAACCGAGGAGCACACTGTGGCCATGACTGCACGCGAGCTCAGGGAGCGCGCCGAGCGCCTCCAGGCGGAGCGCGTGCCCTTCGTGCATGCGCGGGTGGTCCTCGCCGAGCGACCCACCTCCGCCAAGCCCGGCGACGAGGCCATCGTCCTCGCCGACGGCACGATCGAGGGCTTCGTGGGGGGGCAGTGCGCGCTGGCGACGCTGCGCGCACAGGGCCTTGCCGTCCTGCAGAGCCGCGAGAGCACGCTGCTGCGCATCGCGCCCACCCCCGAGCCCGACCAGCCCGGTCGCACCATCGTCCACAACCCCTGCCAGTCCGGCGGCACCCTGGAGATCTTCATGGAGCCTGTCCTGCCCGCGCCGCTCGTGCGCGTCCTCGGCACGACCCCCATCGGCATCGCACTCGCCCGCGTGGGGGATGCACTGGGCTACGACATGGAGTCGTGGGACTCCGGCTGCTGCGATGGCACGCCGAACCTGACGACGACGGACGCGGTGGTCGTCGCCTCCCACGGCAACGGCGAGGAGGCCGTGCTCGTCGCGGCCGTGCGCGCCGGCGTGCCCTACATCGGCCTCGTGGCCAGCCGCAAGCGCGGGGCAGCCGTGCTCGCCTCCTTGGATCTCAGCGACGAGGAGAAGGCGCGCATCCGCACTCCCGCGGGCATGGACATCGGCGCGCGCACGGCGGAGGAGGTCGCGCTGTCGATCCTCGCGGAGGTGATCGCCCAGCGCCTGGGCGAGCCGCGCGCCATGGCGGCCTCGGCAGTGGAGACGGCAGTCGACCCGGTCTGCCACATGGATGTCGTCACCGTGCCGACGTCCCTGCACGCCGAGGTGAACGGCCAGACGTGGTGGTTCTGCTGCCAGGGGTGCCTCGACCGCTTCGTCGCCGATCCGGCGGCCTTCGCGCGGGTGTGAGCATGCAGGACGAGGCGATCGCGGAGCTGCTACCCGACGTCGAATCCCTCGCGCGCGGCCTCGAGCAGACGGGCTACCTCGCGGACCCCGGACTGGCGACCGCCCTGTTCTGCGCGGTCCGCCTGCCGCAGCCGCTCCTGCTCGAGGGCGAGGCCGGGGTGGGCAAGACCCAGGCGGCCAAGGCGCTCGCCGATGTCCTCGACACCCCCCTCATCCGCCTGCAGTGCTTCGAGGGGATCGATGCCGCCGAGGCGCTCTACGAGTGGAACTACGCACGCCAACTCCTCGGCATCCGGCTCGCCGAGGCACGCGGCGACGGCCTCGAGGAGTCGAGCCTCTTCTCCCGCGACTACCTGGTCGAGCGCCCGCTGCTCCGCGCGGTGGAGCACCGGGGGCCGCGACCTGCCGTGCTCTTGATCGACGAGGTCGACCGTGCTGACGAGGAGTTCGAGGCCTTCCTCTTCGAGCTGCTCGCCGAGTCTGCGGTCACCATCCCGGAAATCGGCACTCTGCGAGCGCACCACAAGCCCGTCGTGATCCTCACGTCCAACCGCACGCGCGACCTGCACGACGCTCTCAAGCGTCGATGCCTCTACCACTGGATCGACTATCCGTCCCTCGAGCACGCCACCGCCATCGTGCGCATGCGCGTGCCCGAGGCCGACGAGCGCCTCGTGTCGCAGATCGCCGCGGCTGTCTCGCGGTTGCGCACGATCGACGTGCAGAAGCCGCCGGGCATTGCCGAAGCCATCGACTGGGTGCACGCGGCAGTCCTTCTCGGCGTGCAAGAGCTCGACACCGACGCGATCCAGCGCACCCTCGGCTCGGTGCTGAAGTACCGCGAGGACCACGATGTCGCGATCGAGGCGGGGCTGGCCTGGGTGAGCGGTGCCTGACGCCGCCACTGCGCAGGCCGACCTGGCGTCCCTCGCCACCGCCTTCGGCCATCGCCTCCATGCAGCGGGCGTCCCCGTCACCGCCGAGCGGATCGCGCGCTTCGCCGAGGCCATCCTGCTCACCTCGCCGCAGACGACGTCGCAGGCCTACTGGCTCGGGCGCGTGACCTTGCTCACCGGCCACTTCCAGATCCCGGTCTACGACCGCGTCTTCGACGAGTACTTCCGCGGATACGTGGACCTGGTGGAGGACGCAGGCTCCCTACCGCCCTCACCGGCGAGCCCACTCGATGCGGGCGAGCGGGCTCCGCGCGACACCGGCGCGCAGCAGTCCGGCGGATCGAGCTCCCCCATCACGAGTGCCACCCCCGGCCTGGACGCGCGGGGTGAGAGCGAGGTCGAGGACATGTCCATGCTCGCTGCCGCGAGCACGAGCGAGCGCCTCGCGGCACGCGACTTCTCCGAGTGCTCCGCCGAGGAACTAGCGCTCCTGCGCCGACTGGTCGAGCAGCTCCCGCTCGTGCCGCCCCAGCGGCGAGGCCGGCGCCTGCGACGCCATGCTCGCGGCACGCGCCTCGATGTCCGGACCACTCTCCGCAAGGCCTACCGCACGGGCGGTGACCCCGTGCGCCGAGCGCGCCGCCGCCACGCCGAGCGACCGCGCCGCGTCGTGCTCATCGCCGACGTGTCGGGGTCGATGGAGCCCTACGCCCGCGTCTACCTCCATCTCATGCGCGGCGCCGTGCGCGCTCTCGGATCGGAGGCCTTCGTCTTCGCCACTCGACTCACGCGCTTGACGCGGCAGCTGGCCGCGGGCGGCCCCGACTACGCCTACTCCAAGGTCGCCCAGACGACACCCGACTGGGCGGGAGGCACGCGCATCGGCAGCGCGCTCACGCGCTTCCTCGACGAGCATGGCCGGCGGGGGGTGGCGCGAGGCGCGATCGTGGTCATCGTGTCCGACGGCTGGGAGATCGGCGATCCGCGGGAGGTCGGCGAGGCCATGCGGCGGCTGGGGCGCCTAGCCCACCACGTCATCTGGGTGAACCCTCGTAGCGCGGCATCGGAGTTCCAGCCTTTAGCCGGCGGGATGGCGGCCGCCCTCCCCCATGTCGATACCTTCCTCAGCGGGCATTCGGTGCGGGCGCTCGAGGAGCTCCTCGCCGCCATTCGAGAGGCAGGTGGGCGACGCCGTGGCTGACCCTCGCACCGCACGCGTGATCACCGTCTCTACTCGCGCCGCCGCGGGCGTGTGGGAGGACCGCTCCGGTCCCGTCCTCTTCGACGGTCTCTCCTCCATGGGACTCGATGTCACCGGGCCCATCGTGGTGAGCGACGGCGACCCCGTCGAGAGCGCGCTGCGCGACGCCGTGGCAGAGGGCATCGACCTGGTCGTGACGACGGGCGGCACCGGCCTCACGCCCGCCGACCTCACGCCGGAGATGACCGCGCGCGTCGTCGACCGCCCGATCCCGGGAATCGCAGAAGCGATCCGTGACTACGGTGCAGCCCAGGGGATTCCCACCGCCGTCCTCAGCCGCGGCATCGCGGGCCTGGCCGGGCGCACCCTCGTCGTGAACCTGCCCGGCTCGCCCGGGGGAGCCCGCGACGGCCTGGCGGTCCTCGCGCCGCTGCTCGAGCACGCGCTGGACCAGATCGCCGGAGGCGACCACGCGCGCCAGCCCGGCGGAGGCTGAGCCGGGCCCCCGCCACTACCCTAAAGACGTGGCGCAGGGCAGGTTCGGAACCAATGAGTGGCTCGTCGACGAGATCTACCAGCAGTTCCTCGCCGACCGCGACAGCGTCGATCCCGCCTGGTGGGACTTCTTCGCCGACTACTCCCCCGCTGACGGGTCTGCGCTCAAGGCCCAGATCGACCACGCCGCCGCCAACGGCCACGCGCCACCCACCCCTGCCGGCCCTGCCACCTCGGCGACACCTGCTGCTGCCGCGCCCGCGTCCCCGCCTGCGCCTACGACGCCCTCCGCCTCGTTGTCGGCACCCGCTGCGCCGGTGGTCCCCGCGCCGGCTCCTTCTGCGACGACCGACATCGTGCCGCTGCGCGGCCCGGCCGCGCGGGTGGTCGGCAACATGGAGGCGTCCCTGACGGTGCCGACCGCCACGAGCGTGCGCGGCGTACCCGCGAAGTTGCTCATGGACAACCGCGTCGTCATCAACAACCATCTCGCCCGCGGGCGAGGTGGCAAGGTGTCGTTCACCCACCTCATCGGCTACGCGCTCGTGCGCGCAGTCGCGGACATCCCTGCCATGAACGACTCCTTCACCGAGGCGGACGGCAAGCCTGCCGTGGCCCACCGCCCGGACGTCAACCTCGGCATCGCCATTGACCTGGTCAAGGACGATGGCTCACGCCAGCTCCTCGTCCCCAACATCAAGGCCGCGCAGGCACTGGACTTCGCTGGCTTCTGGGCCGCCTACGAGGACGTCGTACGCCGCGCTCGTGGCGGTGCGCTCGGCGCAGACGACTTCGCCGGCACCACCATCAGCCTCACCAACCCGGGCACTCTCGGCACCGAGCACTCCGTGCCGCGACTCATGCAGGGCCAGGGATGCATCGTGGGCGTAGGCGCCATGGAGTACCCGGCCGAGTGGCAGGGCGCCTCGGAGGAGTCCCTGGTGCGCAACGCGGTCTCGAAGACGCTCACGCTCACTTCCACCTACGACCACCGCGTGATCCAGGGCGCCCAGTCCGGAGAGTTCCTTCGACGCATCCACGAGCTGCTGCTGGGGGCCGACGACTTCTACGGCGACATCTTCCGCAGCCTGCGCATCCCCTACGAGCCCATCCGCTGGGCTCGCGACATCTCCGCCTCTCATGAGACGGACCTCGACAAGACCGTCCGCGTCCAGGAGGTGATTCACGCCTACCGCGTGCGCGGCCACCTCATGGCCGACACCAACCCGCTCGAGTACGAGCAGCGCATGCACCCCGACCTGGACGTCCTGTCCCACGGCCTCACCCTGTGGGACCTGGACCGGGAGTTCGCCACCGGTGGCTTCGCCGGGCGCCCGCTCATGAAGTTGCGCGAGATCCTCGGAGTCCTGCGCGACTCCTACACCCGCAGCATCGGCATCGAATACATGCACATCCAGGACCCCGACCAGCGGCGATGGATCCAGGAGCGCGTCGAGGTGCCCCACCACAAGCCCAGCCGCGAGGAGCAGTTGCGCATCCTCCACAAACTCAACCAGTCCGAGGCCTTCGAGACCTTCCTGCAGACAAAGTACGTCGGCCAGAAGCGCTTCTCACTCGAGGGCTCGGAGTCGCTCATCCCCCTGCTCGACGAGGTCCTGTCGTCAGCGGCGCGCGACGACATCATCGAGGTGGCCATCGGGATGCCGCATCGCGGCCGCCTCAACGTCCTCACCAACATCGCGGGCAAGTCCTACGCGCAGATCTTCGCGGAGTTCGAAGGAAACTACGGCGAGGAATCGGTCCAAGGATCGGGCGATGTGAAGTACCACCTCGGCACGAGCGGCACGTATCGCAGCCTCGACGGCTACGAGACCAAGGTCTACGTCGCAGCCAATCCCTCGCATCTCGAAGCGGTCGACCCGGTGCTCGAGGGCATCGTCCGGGCGAAGCAGGATCAACTGCCCCGGGACCGTGCCTTCGACATCCTGCCGCTGCTCCTTCACGGGGATGCGGCGTTCGCCGGCCAGGGAGTCGTCGCCGAGACGCTCAACCTGTCCCAGCTCCAGGGCTACCGCACGGGCGGCACGGTGCACGTGGTGGTCAACAACCAGGTGGGCTTCACCACCTCGCCGCGATACAGCCGCTCAAGCGTCTACTCCACCGACGTGGCGCGCATGGTGCAGGCCCCCATCTTCCACGTCAACGGCGACGACCCCGAGGCGGTCGTACGCGTGGCGAAGTTGGCGTTCGAGTTCCGCCAGGCCTTTCATAAGGACGTCGTCATCGACCTCGTCACCTACCGCAGGCGCGGCCACAACGAGGCGGACGACCCTTCGCTCACGCAGCCGCTCATGTACGAGCTCATTGACGCCAAGCGATCGGTGCGCAAGCACTACACCGAGTCGCTCATCGGGCGCGGCGACATCACCGTCGAAGAGGCCGAGGAGGCACTGCGCCACTTCCAGGAGGAACTCGAGACGATCTTCCAGGGCAGTCGCGCGGCGCTCGCCGGCGGCGACTTCAGCGAGGGCACGGACGAGGTCGTGCGCACCGGCCAGCTCACGCTGGCGCCGATGGGCCCCGCGGGCGACATCGCCACCGGGATCACCCGGGAGATGGTCGATTGCGTCGTGGATTCGCAGCTCACCATGCCGGACGGATTCACCCTGCATCCGCGCCTGGCTCCCCAGCTCCAGCGCCGCGCGCAGATGGTGGCCGATGACGCCATCGACTGGGGCATGGGCGAGGCTCTCGCCATCGGCTCACTCCTCATGGAAGGCCGGTCCGTGCGACTCGCCGGACAGGACTCCCGGCGCGGCACCTTCGGCCACCGGCATGCCGTCATCGTCGACAAGTCAACCGGGTGGCAGTACAAGCCGCTCAAGCGCTGCTACCGCGACGGCGCCAAGCTGTGGGTCTACGACTCGCTCCTAAGCGAGTTCGCGGCGCTCGGCTTCGAGTACGGCTACTCGGTTGCCCGGCCCGACGCCCTCGTGATGTGGGAGGCGCAGTTCGGCGACTTCGTGGACGGCGCGCAGACGATCATCGATGAGTTCATCTCCTCCGGCGAGCAGAAGTGGAACCAGCGCTCGTCCCTCGTCATGCTGCTGCCCCACGGCTATGAAGGCCAGGGGCCCGACCACTCGTCCGCGCGCGTGGAGCGCTTCCTGCAGTTGTGCGCACAGGACAACATGACGGTCGCAATGCCTTCGACACCCGCGTCGTTCTTCCACCTGCTCCGCTGGCAGGTGCACTCACCGCTCGTCCGGCCCCTCGTGGTCTTCACTCCCAAGTCGCTGCTGCGCGCCAAGGCGGCAACATCGCCGCTCTCCGACTTCCTGGACGGGCACTTCCGGCCGGCCATCGGCGACACCACCGTCGATCCGGCCGGCGTCGAGCGGGTCCTGCTGTGCAGCGGCAAGGTCTACTACGACCTCGTCGCCGAGCGCGAGCGTCGAGGCGACACCCGCACCGCGATCCTGCGCGTCGAGCGGCTCTACCCCCTGCCGTGGCGCACCCTGCCCGCGATGGTGGAGGCATACCCGCAGTCGGCCAGCATCCGCTGGGTCCAGGAGGAGCCGGCCAACCAGGGCGCCTGGTCCTTCATGG
>CAZICY010000016.1:0-41291 GCA_964537955.1 uncultured Actinomyces sp.
GACCCGCTCGTGCGGGTCCGCTAGGAGTTGGCGGCGCGCTTGAGGCCGTGTGCGTATGCGGTGAGGCCCTCGAGGGCGGGTGCGAGGACCTCGTCGGTACCGCGGGCGATGTCGGGGGCCGCGAGCATGGTGGCGGAGGCAGCGATGAGCCGCTCGTAGGTCGCGCATCCGGTGGCCAGGCGCTCGCGGACCTCGACTGCGGCGGATGTCGCGGCGGCCTCCGCGGGAGTGCCGGTCATCTCGATGCGGATGCTGTGCAGGACGACGAGCCGCTCGACGAGTGCGTGCAGTTGCGGGGCTGCCTCCAGGTCGGCGCGGCGCAGGTCTTCCGCGGCTCCCGGGTGCAGCCGGTCGATGGCGGGGATGACCTGAGCGAGCTGCAGGCGCAGTGAGGTGAGTCGCTGAGCCTGCTCGGCGCCGATGGCATCGGCGGGCACGGTCATGGGCGTGACGGGGAGCACGTCGACGCGGGGCGCGGGCGGCAATTGCGCGCGTGTGCGCCGGGCCACGGCCGCGGTGATGCCGCCGCCGGCTGCGAGCGCGACCCAGACCCACGCCGGTCCGAAGACGCCTGCCGAGGCCGCGGTGCTCTCGATGATGATGTCGAGCACGCCGAGGGTGCCGGCGACCCCCGCGACAGCGATCCCGCCGGTGACCTCGTTGTCGAGCCTGCGCTGGCGCCGCTGGTGACGTCTCAGTGCCCGCTGCTGCTCGGCGAGCCGTCGTTGTTGCTCTGCTTCCAGTGCCCGGGCCTGGGCACTGGGGCGCTGGGCGCGTGCCTGGCGCCAGGCGTCGACGACATCCATGCCCTTGGAGATGCCTGCCTGGACGACTCGGGCGAACTGGTCGCGGTCGCTGGCCATGTACCCACGTTACGCCGCGCCCGGCCCGCATGGCATCGGCGCCCGTGGCGCACGTAGCCTCCCGGGGTGGGATCCCGCATGCGCCTGGTGGCCGGCGCGGCGCTGATCGGCGTCCTGGCCGCGTGCACCTCGCCGGCCGCAGCCCCGACCCCTCCGGCGGCGTCGCCCTCTCCGCCGACCCCGGATCTCGCGCCCTTCTATACGCAGCAGCTCGCGTGGACCGACTGCGATGGCTTCGAGTGCGCCACGCTCGAGGTGCCGGTCGACTACGCCGATCCCGACGGTGCCACGCTCGGCATCGCGGTCCTGCGCAGTCCGGCGACTGCAGACCCGCGCGGCTCGCTGGTCGTGAATCCCGGCGGTCCGGGAGCGAGTGGCATCGAGTACGCCCGCGCTACGGGCTCCATCGTGACGGACTCGGTGCGCGACTCCTTCGACATCGTGGGGTTCGATCCGCGAGGCGTGGGGGAGTCGGCACCGGTCGAGTGTGCCAAGGACAGCGACTTCGACCGTCTCATCGATATCGATGCGACACCCGACACTCCCGCGGAGATCGCCGACCTCCAGCGCACAGGAGCGATCCTGGCGTGCACGGCTCCGGTGGATGGACTCGTCGACCACATGTCCACGGCGGACGCTGCTCGCGATCTCGATGTCCTGCGCGCCGCACTCGGCCAGGACCGGCTCGACTACCTGGGCGTGTCCTACGGCACGCACCTCGGGGCGACGTACGCAGCGCTCTTTCCCGAGCGCGTCGGCAGGTTCGTGCTCGACGGGCCGCTGCCAGCCGGTCTCGACGCCGAGGAGATCACGCTCGGCCAGGCGCGCGGCTTCGAGGACGCGCTCACGCGCTTCGTCGAGTACTGCGCTGCCGAGGGAGACTGCCCGCTCGGCGACGACCCCGATCCGCAGGCGGGCCTGGTGCGGCTGCGTGCGATCCTCGACGGGCTCGACGCCACGCCCGCCCCCACTGGGGATCCCGACCGTCCGCTCACCGAGGCCGCGGCGACGTACGCGATCCTCATGTCGCTCTACCGCGTGGGCGATCGCCCGCTCCTACGCGATGCCCTCGCCTCTCTCGCGGTAGGAGACGGCACGCCACTTCAGCGAATGCTCGATGAGCGCATCGGCCGTGCGTCCGACGGCACCTATCGCGACAACGCCTTCGATGCCTTCTATGCCGTCTCCTGCCGCGATCGGGCGGCGCCGTCCGATGTCGAGGCCTCCGTCGAGCGGATCTCCGCTGCGGCGCCCTTCCTCGGCGAGTACCTGGCATGGGGCAACGTGACCTGCGGTGCCGCGAAGGTGTCCGCCCCTCCTGAGCCTGCTGGCGTCGTGCCTCCCGTGCTGGTCGTCGCTACCACGCACGACCCGGCGACGCCCTTCGCGTGGGCGGAGCTGCTCGTGGGCCAGCTTGCAGACGCGGTGCTGCTCGTGCGCGACGGCGATGGCCACACGGGATACCGCGAGGGGTCGGAGTGCGTCGATGAGGCGGTGGATGACTTCCTGCTCGACGGCACGCTGCCCGAGCAGGGCACCGTCTGCGACTAGGGTCGGCCCATGTCGTACGCCGCGCCGCAGGGTCCCCAGGCACCCGCCATCGACGCGCGCTCGGACACGGTGACGCACCCGACGCAGGCCATGCGTGCAGCGATGGCCCAGGCGCCCGTCGGCGACGACGTCTTCGGTGATGACCCCACGGTCCTCGCTCTCGAAGCGCGTGCGGCTCAGTTGCTCGGCAAGGAGGCCGCGCTCTTCGTGCCGTCGGGCACCATGGGCAACCTGGTGAGCCTCATGGCGCACGTCCCGCGGGGCGGCGAGATCATCGCGCCAGCGCAGGCCCATGTCTTCAACGACGAGGCAGCCAACTATGCCGTCGTCGCGGGCGCGGGCATGCGGCCCATTGCAGAGGACGCCGACGGGCAGATGCCCGTCGATGCCGTCCTCGGGGCCATCCAGGATGCGGACGACCCGCACTGCCCGATCACGAGCCTGGTGGTGGTGGAGAACTGCCACGCCCACACGATGAGCCGACCCGTCTCGCCCGCGTATCTCGCGCGGCTTCGCGGCGCACTCCCTGCCGGTCTGCCCATCCACATCGACGGCGCACGCCTGTTCAACGCGGCGGTGGCGCTCGGGGTCCCGGTCGCTGACCTCGTCCGCGACGCGGACTCGGCGACCTTCTGCCTGAGCAAGGGGCTGTCCGCCCCGGTGGGCAGCGTCGTGGTCGGCTCCGCGGACGTCATCTGGCGTGCGCGGCGTGCGCGCAAGCTCCTCGGCGGGGGCCTGCGCCAGGCCGGTGTGCTCGCTGCCGCCGGACTCGTGGCACTGCAGGACGGCCCGGATGGCACCGTGGAGCGGCTCGCGGAGGATCACCGCCGCGCGCGGATGCTCGCGGAGGGTCTCGCGGCGCAGGATGGCGTGGTGTCGCCCGGACACCTCGCGCAACCGGATGGCGACCTGCTCGATCCCCAGCGCGTGACGACCAACTTCGTGCTCTTTGCGGTCACGGGAGGCCCCGCGCGTCGCGCGGCGTACCTCGCTGCCCTGCGCGAGCGCGCGGTGGGGATGGTCCCCTACCCCCACGGCCAGATTCGAGCGGTCACGCATCGCGGGATCGGCGACGCCGACGTCGAGGCCATCCTCGAGGCGAGTGCAGCGGCCCTGGCAGCGACTAGACCGTGAGCGCGACGACCGCGCCGAGGGCGAGCGCCACCCCGGCCCACTGCACGCGCGACATTCGCTCCTTGAGCAGCACGTGCGCGATGAGGAGCGTCGTCGCGGGGTAGAGCGAGCCGATGACAGCCACGACGGCGAGCTCACCGTCCTGCGCCGCGAGCTGGAAGAAGCCGTTGGCCAGCGCATCGAGGGCACCTGCGCCGATGGCGAAGAGCCAGGGGTAGGGGCGCCATTTCGCCAGCCCGCTGCGCGACAGCAGGATGATGGTCACGACGATCATGCCGAGCGTGGACCACCAGCGACTCAGGGTCGCCGCCCAGACTCCTGATCCTTCAGGGGCGATGCCGAGCGCGGTGAGGAAGAAGCCAATCGCGATGCCAGCTCCTGCCGACAGCAGCAGCGCGCGCGGAGTGATGCGCGCGTGCGGCCCGGACTCGCGGCTGACCAGCACGACCGCGACGAGTGCGAGCGCAGCACCCAGGACGAAGGGCAGGGTCAGGGGCTCCCCGCGCATCACGCCCACGATCACCGGGATGGCGGCGCCGCCGATGGCCGTGAGGGGCGAGACGATCCCCATGGGACCCACCGCGAGGGCGGCGTAGAGCAGCACCATGCCCAGGGTGCCGACGACGGCGGTCACGACAGAGAGCAGGATCACGTCTCGAGTGATCGATCCCGGCACGACGAAGAGTGCGAATGCCGTGAGGACGAGGGCGCCCGCGGGGTAGTTGACGGCGATGACGCGGACACTGCCCACGCGTCGCGCGCCGAGACCGCCGGCCACGTCGGCGGACCCCCAGGCAATGCTGGAGATGAGGGCGAGCAGGGCGCTCATCCCCACCTCCCGATCACTCTCGCGGCGACGAGCCGCTTACTCTGCCAGAGGCCCGCGGCCACTGTCGGGGTAGCCCGGCCATCCGGCGAGGCCGGTCGACGCGAGCAGGAATCCTTGGTATGCACAGGTCATGACTGAGACTCCTCGCTTGCGTCGACGCACCTTCCTCGGCATGGCCGCCGGGGCCACCGCGGGGGCGGCCGCCGCCGCAGCGCTGCCTGCGACGGGCGCCGCCGCCGCGCCGGCCAGGCCGACCGCCCCCTCCTGGCCGGGCAGGCAGGCGTGGGAGCAGTTGCGCCGCCAGGTGGGCGGGCGACTCATCCGCCCGACGCAGCCGTGGGCCAACCTCAAGCCCGGGGCGGAGGTGCCCGCGAAGCTCAAGAACCCGTGGTTCCTCGAAGAACAGGCGGGCGCCACGCAGTCGACGGGCATGTTCAAGGCGTGGCAGTCCACGCCCAGCGGCTACGCCGTCGCCGCCGAGAGCGCCAAGGACATCCAGGCGGCGGTCAACTTCGCCCGCACGAACAGGGTGCGGCTCGTCGTCAAGGGCACCGGTCACGACTACTACGGGCGCTCGTGCGGGCCTGCCGAGTCACTGCTCATCTGGACGCACAACATGCGCCAGGTCACCGTCAACAAGACCTTCGTTCCTAAGGGCGCACCCCCCGGCACGGCCCCCGTCCCCGCAGTGACGACGACGGCGGGCAATCGCTGGCTCGAGGCCTACAAGATCGCCTCTGCCAACGGCCTGTACATCCAGGGCGGCGGCTGCACCAGCGTCGGTGCCTGCGGAGGCTTCGCCCTCGGCGGGGGATTCGGGTCCTTCAGCAAGAGATTCGGCAGCGGTGCCGCGGGCGTGCTCGAGCTCACCGTGGTGCTCGCGTCCGGCAAGATCGTCACCGCCAACGCCTACCAGAACTCCGATCTCTACTGGGCGTTGCGAGGCGGGGGCGGCGGGACCTTCGGCGTGGTGACGCACATGACCTACCTCGCGCACCCTGAGCCGTCTATCTCCGGCTGGATCGGCGGGCCGATCACCGCCAAGTCGGACGCGGCGTACCTCGAATTGCTCCAGCGCTACGTCGAGTTCGCGGGGTCGACTCTCATCGACCCCGTGTGGGGCGAGGGCGTGATCCTCAACGAGGGCTACGCGAACGCCGAGCAATTCGACACCGGCCTCAACGTCATGCAGGTCGGCACGACGTTCCTCGACATCACCACGGAGGCTGCTCAGGCCGCCTGGGAGCCCTTCCTCGCCCCGCTGCGCGCGCGGCCGGAGGACTACACGGTCAACGTGAAGTTCAGCTCCCAGCCCTTCCGCAACCGTTGGAACCCGACCGTCACCGAGGCGATCTTCGACAACCGGCGCAATGCCCCGGCGGGCTACTTCTGGTGGGTGGGCAACGCCGGAGAGGTCGGTGCCTATTGGGGCGCCTACGACGGGCGCGGCGTGCCGAGGTCCATGACTCGGCCCGACAAGGCACGGGAGCTCGCCCAGGGGCTCTTCGACGCCTCGCGCACCTCGCTGATCCTGTGGCAGACCAACAAGGCGCTCTACGGCGAGCACCCGGAGGCGAAGGCCCGCGACGAGCAGACGTCCATCAACCCCGCGGTCTTCGACAACGTCGCCTTCATCACGGTGGGGGCGTGGAAGCAGTCGAAGTACCCGGGGATCGAGGGCCACGAGCCCGATCGCGCGGTCTCGCAGGCGCAGTTCGACGGCGTGATGACCGCGTCGAGCTTCATCCACAAGGCCACCCCGGGGGGCGGCTCCTACTCCAACGAGGGCAACTACTTCCAGGAGGACTGGCAGAGCGAGTTCTGGGGCAGCAACTACCCCCGCCTGCTCTCGATCAAGAAGAAGTACGACCCCACCAACCTCTTCACCGTGCACAAGGGCGTGGGGAGCGAGGGCTACTAGCCGCTCTTGCGGCGGAACTCGCGCTTGCCGCCCGCCTTCGCGGAGGAACCCTTGGTCGATCCGCCTGACGTGGCCTGGCCGTGGCCGTGGTGCCCACCCTGGGCCTTCTTGCGCTCCAGTGCCTGGCGGTAGCGCTCCTTCGGGTCGTCCGAGGGTGTGTCCGTCGCGTCCTTGTCCGTGTCGTCGGCCATAGCGCCAGTCTGCCAGCCCAGCCCGGGCGCGGCCTTCACGGCAGGGGTCGGCCGAGGATGCGCCGCAGCCCGTCGCGCAGGGTCCATGTGCGCCCACGGTCAGGGGCTGGCGGCGCCGGGCTCACGGCGGCCCGCACCGCGTCGTACGTCGCCCGGGGCAGGACGGCGCCCTCGCGCCGCACGGCCGCGGCCGGCACGGCAAGGAGACGATCGCGGCGCAGCCAACTCCGCCGCCCCTCGCGATCCCAGGCGCCCGACCCGATGGCGAGCCAGTCCCGATCCCCGCTGTGATCGCGACTGGACAGCATCATCCCGACGAGGCGGTGGTCCTGCGCGCGGCCCAGGATCGCGAGAGGTCGGTCCTTGCCGAGGCGCGCATCCTCCTCGAACGCGACCCAGGCCCACACGACCTCGCCCGGGTCGGGATCGCCGTCCATCTCGGGGGAGTACTCCCAAAGGACGTCCCCGCGATAGGTGTGCGCGCCACCGCTCTCGGGCTCGGGCTCGCCGGCCGGCGCCGTCAAGACCCGAAGACTCCGATCAGCGCGACGGCAAAGGAGATCGGCAGTCCGAAGTCGTAGATCAAGATCAGCGTGTTGCCGGCGTGCACGTTGCGATCCTTGACCATCAAGCGCACGTGGTTGAGGCCCGCGAGCACCAGGAAGACAGAGCCCGCGATGGCCACGGGCAGCCATGCCGCTGGGACGGTGGCGCCGGCGATGATGCCCGCGATCCCCATGCCGAGAGAGGCGAAGCCGATCTCGTACTGGAAGCCGTTGGTCTGCCAGCCGATGTTCGCCGCCGTCTTCTTGGCGAAGACGGTGTGCATCACAGAGCTCGCGATGAACATGCACCCCGCCGGGAGGAAGAGCAGCCAGCGCATGACGGAGTCCCAGGTGGTGTCCTCGGGCACGGCACCTGGAGCGGTGATGCCGATGAGCGCGAAAACCCAGGCGAGGACGAGGGTGAACGCCGGGATGAGGGTGCCGATGGCCATGGCGGGAAGGTAGCAGCGCGCCGGGACGACAAGGCGGATGCCGCGCTAGGCGCGCAGGCTGTCCTCGAGTGCGCGGCGCATCACGTCCGCGTCAAGATCGCGTCCGGTCCACAGGCGCGCGTTGGTGAGCGCCTGGTTGACCAGCATGCCGAGGCCCTGGAGGGTGGTCGCACCTCGTGCCGCGGCTCGCTGGAGGAAAGCCGTGTCCGGGGGATTCGCCACCACGTCGGCGACCACCATGCCCGGCCGGATCGTCGCGTCGTCCACGTCCGGTGTGTCTGTGCTCGGATGGAAGCCGATCGACGTGGCGTTGACCAGGATGTCGACTCCGTCGGGCACGGCGTAGGTGCCTGACCACTGTACGAATCGAGCTGTGGCGGGCGTGCGATCGTCCACGAGCGCCGCGAGCTCCTCGCCTCGGGCGGACGTGCGGTTGACGATCGTGATCGAGCGCCCCCCCGCGAGCGCCGACTCGACGGCGATGGCCCGCGCCGCGCCCCCGGCACCGAGCACGACCATGTCACGGCCCGCGGGGTCGATGACCGTCTGGAGCGAGCGGACGAATCCCTGGCCGTCGGTGTTCTCGCCCGTGAGGTGGCCATCGCGGTTGATGACGCAGTTGACGGCACCGATGATCCCCGCCGACGGGGCCATGGCGTCGAGGTAGTCGAGGATGGCGACCTTGTGCGGGATGGAGCAGTTGAAGCCGAGCCAGCCCATGCCGATCGCCCCGCGCACCGCGTCGCCGAGACGATCCGGGGGCACCTCGCAGTTGACGTACCTGATGTCGAGGCCGGCATGCGCGTACGCCGCTTCCATCACGGCGACAGTGGGGTTCTGCGCCGCCGACGTGGCGAATGATCCAGTCAGTTCGGCCAGGAATCCGGTCACGTTGCCCTCCTCTGGGTCCATCGGAGCCTAGTGGGCCATGATGCGCGCATGGCCAGCATCGGATTCCTGGGAGTGGGCGCGATCTCCGAGGCCATGGTGCGCGCCATGGCCGAGCGAGAGGGCGCCGCTGATGCCCTCCTGCTGTCACCCCGGTCGGCGGAGCGTTCCGAGCGCCTGGCCGCGGAGTTCGCGCAGTGCGAGCGACTCGACTCCAACCAGGCTGTCGTCGACGCCAGCGACATCGTCGTCCTCGGGATGCGACCGCAGCAGGTCGATGAGGCCCTGTCTGACCTGCGCTTCCGAGATGACCAGGTCATCGCGAGCCTCATCGCCGGCACCCCTCCTAGCGGCATCGCACCGCTGGTCGCTCCCGCGACGCGCGTGTGCCAGCTCATCCCGCTCCCGGCCATCGCGCTGCGGCGCGGACCGCTCGTCATCAGCCCTCCCCTGCCCGAGGTGGTGGCAGCCATGGAGGGACTTGGCGAGATCATCACCCTGCAGGACGAATCGCTCATCCGCACCCTGAGTTGCGCATCGGCATTCATGTCGACGTACTACGAGCTGCAGAACTCCCTCATCGACTGGATCGCGGCGCAGGGTATCGACGCGGCGACCGCGTCGCGCTACGTGCGGGCAGAACTCGACGGCCTCGCCGCGGTCGGCTGGGCGACGCCTGATGCCGAGCGGGCTGACCTGCCGCAGGAGCATCAGACCAGGGGCGGGCTCAACGAGCGCGTAAGAGACCGCCTTCTGGAGACTGGCTGGTTCGACAGCCTCGTGAGAGCGATCGACGATGTCTATCGCACGGCGCGACTGCGGTAGGGATGCCGCTCGTGGAGCGGGCACCTATAGTCGAGCGATGCGCGCATTCCTCGGGGGCACTGCTGTTGCCGTGCTCGCGCTCATCTCGGTCGTGAGCGCGCCGTCGGCCCACGCGCAGGTCGAGCCCGTCGCGATGATGCTGGCCGGCGCGCCGGCCTCAGCCACGGATGCCACACCCGTGCAGCTGGATGTGGACGTCTACGTCCCCCAGGCGACTCCGGCCCCGGCTGTCCTGCTCGCTCACGGCTTCGGCGGCACCAAGGAGGGCGCAGCCGAGGAGGCCCAACTCCTCGTCGATGCGGGCTACGTCGTGCTGGCCTACACGGCCCGGGGATTCGGCGAATCGACCGGGCTCATCTCGATGAACGCGCCGGATTTCGAGGTGGCTGACGCCTCCGCCCTCATCGACTACCTCGCCAGCCTGGCCAGCGTGAGCCAGGAGTCGCCCGGCGACCCGGTGGTGGGAGTGGCCGGGGGCTCCTACGGCGGTGCCCTGGCGCTCCTCCTGGCCGGCTACGACGATCGCGTGGACGCCGTCGCCGCGGACATCACCTGGAACGACCTCGAGACCTCGCTCTTCGCGCAGTCGGCCGTCGACGGGGTGCAGCCGGGGGTGCTCAAGAGCCTGTGGACCTCGCTCTTCTTCTCGTCGGGCCTCGGTCTCGAGCCGGGCCAGCCGGTCACCGAGTGCGGGCGCTTCACACCGCAGTGGTGCGCGGCGTACGTCGAGGCCGTGACGCGAAGCATCGTGTCTCCCGCCGCGTCCGAGTTGATGGCCCAGTCATCCCCGCGCAGCATCGCTGACCGCATCACGGCTCCCGTCCTGCTGGGCGCAGGCCAGGCGGACTCGCTCTTCCCGCTCACGCAGGCCAATGCCAACGCCGAGCAGATCGTCAATGCCCCGGTCAAGGTCGTCTGGCATGCCGGCGGCCATGACGGGGGAATCGCGGAGACCGATCGACTCCGTGCGCTCACGCAGGCGTGGTTCAACCAGCACCTGCGTGGCGGGCCCGCGGTGAGCGACGACTTCGAGGTCTCCCTCGTCGAGGCGTCCGCCCTCAGCGACCGAGACCCGGGCACCGTCGACGTGCTGTCCGCGCCCGACTATCCGGGGATCTTCGGCGATGGGACGACCGAGGTGTCTCTCGCAGCCCCGCCCCAGCAGGTGCTCGCCCCCGCGGGAGGTGCGCCCGCGGCGATCACCTCCCTTCCTGGCGCGGGTGGCCTCGCGAGGTTGGCGGGCGACCTGCTCGCGGTGCCCCTGCCCGGCCAGACCGCGGGCTTCTTCACCGAGGCCCTCCCGACATCGATGCGCATCGTGGGTGCCACGCGCGCACGGATCACGGTGAGCAGCGACCGGCCCGTGGACGAGGCGGTCCTCTTTGCATCGCTGCGCGTCGTGAGCGCCAACGGTCGCCAGTCACTGCCCCAGGGGCTCGTCGCCCCGGTCCGCATCGAGGACCTCGGGCCCGAGCCGGTCACCGTCGACGTCGTGCTGCCGGGCATCGTCACGGAAGCGGCTGCCGGGGACCGCCTCGCGCTGGTCCTCGCGACGACCGACCAGGGCTATCGCATGCCACCGGGGCCGGCTGTCTACACCGTCTCCGCTGAGGGGCCCCTGCTGCTCCCCGGGCTCCAGGGCACCACCGCATCTGTCGGGGTGCCGCCCTGGGCGTGGCCGCTCGGTGCGATCGTCATCACCGCCCTCATCTGGATCGTGGTGGCGCTGCTGAAGCCGCGCGACCGCGCCGGGCAGGCGCGACCCGAGCTTGCCTCCGTGCCGCTGGCCACGCGCGATCTCGCGAAGGAGTTCAAGGGCGGTCTCAAGGCGGTCGACGGCGTGACGTTCGAGGTGCCCCCCGGTGTCGTGCTCGGACTCCTCGGGCCCAACGGCGCCGGCAAGACGACCACCATGCGGATGGCCATGGGCCTCATCCGCCCCACCGGTGGCGACACGTGGATCTTCGGCCAGCATGTGCGGCCGGGGTCGCCCGTGCTCGCGCGCGTGGGCAGCTTCATCGAGGGCCCGGGCTTCCTGCCGCATCTCACCGGACGCCAGAACCTCGACCTGTTCTGGCGTGCGAGTGGACGCGAAGGAGGGGATCCGCATCTCGACCAGGTGCTCGAGATCGCGGGACTGGGCACAGCGATCGACAGGAAAGTGCGCACCTACAGCCAGGGCATGCGCCAGCGTCTTGGTATCGCCCAGGCGATGCTGGGCCTTCCGGACCTCCTGGTGCTCGATGAGCCCACCAACGGTCTCGATCCGCCTCAGATCCGCGAGATGCGCCAGGTCATGCACGACTACGCCGCGTCAGGCAAGACGGTCATCGTCTCCTCGCACCTGCTGAGCGAGGTCGAGCAGACCTGCTCTCACGTGGTGGTGATGAACCACGGTCACCTGATCTACTCCGGGACCGTCGAGGACCTCCTCGCCGGTCGCAGCGGACTGCGCCTCGAGGATGTCTTCCTCGAGCTCGTGGGGGAAGGGCACAGGGTGGACCAGTGATGTCGAGTGAGGCGGTGAGCACCGCAGTCGAGACCCCCTACGTCGCCCGCGACACGCTCACGGTGCGGGTCGAACTCATCCGGCAGCTGCGTCGCCGGCGCACTCTCGTCGCCTTCGGCCTGGCAGTCGCGCTGCCCCTCATCGTCGTCGCGGCCGTCAAGCTCGGTCCGCAGTCGCGTGGGTTCGGTGATGGAGACCTCGACCTCGTGGGGCTCGCGACCGCCGGTCCGTGGAACTTCACCCTCACGATGCTGCTCTTCGCCTCGGGCTTCCTGCTTACGATCATCGCGGCGATGTTCCTCGGCGATACGGTCGCTAGCGAGGCGTCGTGGTCGACCATGCGCTATCTGCTCGCAGCTCCCGTGCCGCGACGGCGCTTCCTTCGCGCGAAGATGATCGTGGGCCTCATCCTCACGGCGATCACGTTGCTCATCCTCGTGGCGGTCGCCTTCCTCATCGCCCTCGTCGTCTTCGGGTCGGCCCCGCTCACCAGTCCCCTGGGCGGATCCTTCGACGTCGCCACGTCGTGGCAGCGTCTCGGCATCGTCACGGCCTACATCGGCATCCAGCTCCTCATCCCGGCGGGCATCGCCTTCCTCATGAGCGTGCTCACAGACGTCCCGCTGGGCGCCGTCGGCGCGGCGGTCGTGATCGTCATCGTCCTGAACATCCTCGACGCGATCGACGCCCTCGGGGACCTCAGGCGGTTCCTCCCCACCGACTACGGCGGTGCGTGGGCTGATGCGCTGGGCCAGCAGATCGCCTGGGGCGACATGGCGATCGGGGCGTCGTACGCCCTGGTGACTTTCGCAGTGCTGGCCGCGATCGCGGTGCTGCGATTCGATCGCAAGGACGTCCTCTCCTAGTCCGCGTCCAGACCCCGCTCTGGCAGGATGACCGCGACTGGGGGAGGTCGCATGACATCGGAAGCCGCGAGCGGCACAGCATCGTCGCCTGCAGCGCAGGTGCCGCGCCGCGCCGGCGTGGTCCTCACGGCGCTGATCCTCGCTGCCATCGTGGCCAACCTCAATCTCAGCGTCGCCAACGTCGCGCTGCCCGATATCGGTCGTTCCCTCGATGCGAGCCAGACCGAGCTCAATCTCATCGCGATCGGCTGCACGCTGGGACTGGCCATGTCCGTGCTCTACCTGGGCGCACTGGGCGATCGCTACGGCCGCAAGCTCATGCTGCTTCTCGGCATGGCCCTCACGCTGCCGGCCAGTGCCATCTCGGCGTGGGCACCGGATGGGCCCATCCTCATCGGCGGGCGCATCTTCACCGGAGTCGCCGCCGGCCTGGCCTACCCCACGACGCTGGCCCTGATCACGGCGCTGTGGGGTCCTGGCAAGGCGCGGGTCAAGGCCATCGCCCTGTGGTCGGGCATCGGCAGCGGCGGTGCCGTGCTCGGGCCCGTCATCGCCGGCACGCTGCTCGAGTGGTTCTGGTGGGGTTCGGTCTTCCTCATCGCCGTGCCGCCCGCCATCGTCGCCTTCATCCTCGTGTGGAAGTTCGTCCCCGCTCACGTCAATGAGTCGACGGAGCCCGTCGACAACCTCGGCGGCATCCTCTCCGTCATCATGATCGCCCTACTCGTGCTGGGCCTCAGCACGATCGCCGCCCCGGGGCAGTTGCTCCCCTCGCTGCTCATGATGGGCTTGTCCCTCCTGGTCGGTGCGGCCTTCGTCGTCCGCCAGAAGCGGGCAGCCAACCCGCTCTACGACCTTCACTATGCGGCTCGCCGGATCTTCTGGGTGGCCGCGATCAGCGGCATGATCGTCTTCGGCTCGCTCATGGGCTCGCTCTTTATCGGTCAGCAGTTCCTCCAGGACGTGCTGCAGTACTCGACCCTTGCTGCTGGATTCGCGATCCTTCCCTCCGCATTCCTGATGATCGCCGTGTCACCGCTGTCCGCTCGCCTCATCAACGCGATCGGCTCACGCGACACGCTCCTCATCGGAACGGGACTCGTCGTCGTGGCCTTCGTCGTCATGCTCGTGCTGTGGCGCGAGGGCACCCCCTACTGGCAGGTCGGTGTGGCCTACGCCCTTATCGGGGCGGGCGCGGGCATCGCACTCGCCCCCGCATCACGCGCGCTCACGAGTTCGGTGCCCGTCGACCGCGTCGGCATGGCGTCTGCGACCTCCGACCTGCAGCGCGATCTCGGTGGATCGGTCATGCAGGCCCTCCTGGGGTCCCTGCTCACCGCGGGCTACGCCGCTGCGATGGTGACGCAGATCGGCCAGAGCCCTGATGCCGCGCAGGTCACGTCCTCCACGCAGGCGGCCCTACAGAAGTCCTTCACCACCGCGCAGTCGCTCAGCGAGCAGTACCCGCAGTACGCCTCCGAGATCCTCGAGGCAGCGCGGCAATCCTTCCTCACCGGCGCCAACTGGGCGTACGCCGCGGCCATCGTCGCGGGGCTGGTCGCGATGGCGTTGGTGCGTTTCGCCTACCCGGGCAAGGCCGGGGAGACGGCCCTCCTCGCGACGTACGCCGAGGAGGACGCGACTCCCGCGGCCTCGCCTAGTAGCTGAATGGCCAGGCTTTGAAGTAGTTGCGCAATCGAAGCCATAGTCCGTAGAGCCCACGTGGCTCGAGGATGAGGAACAGGATGATGAGCAGGCCGAAGATGATGGTCTGCAACTCGAAGACATTGAGCAGTCCGCCCTCGCCGATGCCGCCGAAGCCGGGGATGAACCCGGTGAGGGTGTTGACGAGCTTGGGCAGCATCACCACGAAGATCGCGCCCATGATCGAGCCGCTGATGGTCGCGAGGCCGCCGATGAAGACGACGGCGAGGAAGTCGATGGACAGGAAGATGTTCCACGTCTCCGGTGAGATGCGCCCGATGACGATGGAGAGCAGGGCACCTGAGATGCCGGCGTAGAACGACGACACCGTGAAGGCCAGGGTCTTGGTGCGAAGCAGCGAGACCCCCATCACCTCAGCGGCCACGTCGCGGTCGCGCACGGCCGCGAAGTTGCGACCGAAGCGCGAGCGCACGAAGTTGCGCGCACCGAAGGCCATGACGAGGAAGATCACCAGGCAGGCCACATAGAAGACCGTGAAGCGGTCGATGCGGTAGCCGAGGATCGTCTGGTTGGAGAACAGGTCGAAGCCGAGGAACACCGGCTCCGCGGGGGCACGGCCCACGCCGGCGCCGCCCGTGATGGGCTTCGCCTCCTTGAAGATGTGCTCGCCGATGAACACCAGGCCCAGGGTGAGGATTGCGAGATAGAGCCCTCTCACGCGAGCGGCTAAGGGCGCGAGGACGAAGGCGACCAGCGCGGGTACGAGCCCGGCCAGCGGCAGCCAGATGACCATGTCGAGCCCGAGTCCGATGACGTCGCCCTGGGCCTCGCCGCCGAGCACGGCTGCGGTGTAGGCGCCAACGCCCATGAAGAACGCCTGGCCCAGTGAGACCTGGCCGGCGTAGCCCGTGAGGATGTTGAGGCCGATGCCGCCGATCGCGAAGATGAGGACGGTCGTGAGCAGGGCAACCCAGTCGCGCGTGAGGAAGAAGGGGATGATCGCCATAGCGATGATCCCGACGATGACCCAGTTGCGCTTGACGCGGGTGTTGAAGATCGACATCTCCCGCGCGTAGCTCGTGAAGAGCTGGGGGCGTCCCTTGACAGTACGCAGCGATGCCTTGGTCGCGGTGGTCATACCCGCACCACCTCCTTGGTCCCGAAGAGGCCATATGGCCGGACCATCAAGACGATGATCATGATGATGTAGGGCACGATCACGTCGAAGTTGGCACCCAGCCAGGGGGCGTAGATCGGCTGGTAGGTGCGTGTCAGGGACTCCGCGACGCCGATGATGAGGCCGGCGATGACGGACCCCTTGATGGAGTCGAGCCCGCCGAGGATGATCACCGGGAGCGCCTTGAGCGCGACGAGCGCCACGGTCGTCTCCACACCGGAGCTGCCCGCGGTGAGCAGGGCGCCCGCCAGGGCGGCCATGGCTGCTGCGATTCCCCAGGACAGCCCGAACATGCGGCCCACGTTGATTCCCTGGGCCAGGCTCGTCTCCTGGTCGAACGCGGTGGCGCGCATGGCCAGGCCCGTGCGCGATCGGGTGAGGAAGAGCCCCACGATCGCGATCGCGGCCAGTGCGATGACCAGGCGCGCGATGTCGACCGTGAAGAGGCGCGCACCCAAGACGTCGACCGTGTTGAGGCCGAAGGGGTCGTTGACGGTGAGGAGCTCGGAGCCGATGAGGCGCCCGGCGACGATGAGCAGGATGATGAAGATGCCGACCGTGACCGTGGCCGCCGAGAAGGCGGGGCGTCCCACCATGGGTCGCAGGGCGATGCGCTCGATGATCATGCCGATGATGGCCATGACCGCCATGCCGAGAAGCACCGAAAGCCAGAAGGGCAGGCCGATGGCGTTGCCGAACGAGCCGGTGAAGAAGGCGCCGAGGATCATGAGTGCCGGGGTGGCGAAGTTGATGACCCCGGTGGCGCGGTAGACGATCACGAAGGACACGCCGAGCACGGCGTAGAGACCGCCGAGGCCGAGGCCCCGGACCAGGGATTCGATGAGGTCCGTCATGGCCTAGGCCTCCGCGTGTTCGACGACGATGACGTCGCTCTGGTCGCCCCCGGGGAGCCGGTCGGCCCCGGAGTACATGTCGTCGATGAGTGGCGCGAAGGTCGTGGTGAGGGCGGAGCGCTTGACCTTCTGCGTGGCGGTGAGCTCTCCGTCCTCGTGGTCGAGTGCCTTGGTGAGCATCCGGAACTTGCGGATGTTCTCGACACGGGCGGTCGCCTCATTGACCTTCGCGATGATGCCCTGCACCAGCTTGAGGACCTCTTCCCTCTCGGAGAGATCGCGATAGGTGGTGTAGGGGATGCGCTTGGCGCGCGCCCAGTGGCCCACGGTGTCCTCTTCGATGCCGATGAGCGCCGTGAGGTAGGGGCGCTGATCGCCGATGACGATCGCCTCCCGGATGAAGGGCGACGCCTTCAGGGCATTCTCGAGCTCCGAGGGCGAGATGTTCTTGCCGCCGGCCGTGATGATGATGTCCTTGATGCGGTCGACGATCTTCAGGTGCGTGCCCTCGACCCACTCCCCGACGTCGCCGGTGTGCAGCCAGCCCTCGGCGTCGATGGTCTCGGCCGTGGCCTCCGGCCTGCCCCAGTAGCCCGCGAAGGTGCCCGGGTGCCGGGTGAGGATCTCGCCGGTGCCCTCGGCGAGGACCACCTCCACGCCGGGGTGCGGCTCGCCCACGGTGCCGAGCTTGATCCGGCCCCGGCGATTGCTCGTGGCGACGGCGCTGTTCTCGGTCATGCCGTAGAGCTCGTTGATGACGACGCCCATGGTGAAGAAGAAGAAGAGCACGTCGGGCGAGATCGGGGCCGCCGCCGATGCTGCCGCCCGGACTCGGCGCAGGCCGAGTCGCTCGCGCAGTGCCCGGTAGAGGAAGACGTAGCCGATGCCGTAGCGAATCCTGCTCCACAGGGTGTGCTTGCCGCCGTTTGCCAGCATCGTCTTGGCGATGCCGTTGCCGACCTTCATCCACACCGCGTAGTTGAGCTTCTTGATCCGCGACGCCGCGGCCATGCGGACCTCGACGGCGGCCTTGAGCTTCTCCCAGATGCGCGGCACGGCGAAGAAGAGCGTGGGCTGCACCTCTCGGATGTTGACGGTCACGGTGTCGATGGACTCCGCGAAGTGGACGACAGCCCCCGAAACGGCATTGGTCCAGGTCGTCACCGCGCGCTCGGCCACGTGGCAGAGCGGGAGGTAGGACAAGATGACGTCGCTCGGATTGGGTGGCGGGTCGTAGAGTCCACCGCCGTCGACGATGACGTTGCTCGCGAACTCCACGTTGGCGTTGGAGAGCATGGCGCCCTTGGGCGGCCCAGTGGTGCCCGAGGTGTAGACGAGCGTGACGATGTCGCCAGGCTCGGCCTGCCCGGCCACGCGGTCGAGCGCGCGGGGATCGGCTTCGCGATGGGCGTGACCCCGGGCCAGGAACTCCTCCCAGCTCATGAGCTTGGGGTTCTCGATCGTCGCGACGCCGCGCGGATCGATGTAGACGATGTGCTCGAGGGCGGGGCACTGGGCCTCGATGAGGAGCGCCTTGTCCACCTGCTCCTGGTCCTCGGCGATGAGGATGCGCGCCCCGGAGTCCGCCAGCAGGTAGGCCACCTCGGGTGCCGGGTTGGTGGGGTAGAGCCCCACGGTGATCCCGCGCACGGAGTTGGTGCCCAGGTCGCCGAAGAGCCACTCGGGCCTGTTTTCGGCGTGGATCGCCACGCGGTCGCCCGGCTCGATCCCCAGGGAGAGCAGGGCGTGGCCGACGAGACTCACCTGGTCGGCGTACTCGGCCCAGGTGATGTCGCGCCAGATGCCCAGGCGCTTGACGCGCATCGCGACGCCGTCAGGCGCGGTGCGGGCGCGCTGCTGCACGGCTCCCACGAGCGTCCACGTGCCCGTGATGGGCTCGGCCACCGCGGTCATCGGGTCTCCTTCCCTGCGTCGGTGAGCTCCTCGCCGAGGTAGGCGCGGATCACGTTGGGGTCTGCCTGCACCTCGGCGGGGCTGCCGAGGGCGATGCGCTCGCCGAAGTCGAGGACGAGCACTCGATCGGCGAGGTCCATCACCAGGCCCATGTCGTGCTCGACCAGGATCATCGTGACTCCCAGCTCGGCCCGGACGTCGAGGATGAAGCGGGCCATGTCCTCTGTCTCCTCGACATTCATGCCCGCGACGGGCTCGTCCAGCAGGAGCAGGGTGGGATCCATCGCCAGCGCGCGCCCGAGCTCCACGCGCTTCTTCACGCCGTAGGGGAGCATGCCGACCGGGAAGCTGCGGTGGCTCTCGATGTCGAGGAACTCGATGAGCCGCTCGACGACCTCGCGGTTGGCGACCTCCTGGCGCTTGGCCTTCCGGCTGAAGAGGAATGCCGAGGCGATGGAGTAGTTCATGTGGAGTGCCCGGCCGAGCATGAGGTTGTCCAGCACGGTGAGGTTGTCGAAGAGCTCGATGTTCTGGAACATGCGGGCGACGCCGAGCCGGGCGATGTCCTCGGGGGGCTGTCCCACGAGATTCTCGCCCCGGAACTCGATGGATCCCTGCTGCGGGTGGTAGACGCCGGAGATGCAGTTGAAGATCGACGTCTTGCCCGCGCCATTGGGGCCGATGATGGCGAAGAGCTCCCCGGTGCGTACGTCGAAGCTCACGTCGCGGATCGCCTGCGTGCCACCGAAGGACAGGGAGAGCCCCTGGGCACTGAGGAGGACGTCCGTGCTCAACTCAACCACCGCTTCCGTCGCCGGTACTGCTTCACGTCGCGCAGGGATCCGCGCTCGTCGCCACGAAGGCCCAGGTAGAACTCACGGATGTCGTCGTCCTCGCGGAGCTGCTCGGCCGGCTTGTCCATGACCACGCGACCCGTCTCGAGGACATAGCCGTGATCGGCGATCGACAGCGCCATCGAGGCGTTCTGCTCGACGAGTAGGACCGAGGTGCCCGACTCCTTGATCTGCACGATGAGGTCGCGCAGTTGCTGGACGATCTTGGGCGCCACGCCGAGGGAGGGCTCGTCGAGGAGCAGATACCGCGGGCGCGACATGAGCGCGCGCCCGATGGCGAGCATCTGCTGCTCGCCTCCGGAGAGGTAGCCAGCGGTCTGCTTGCGGCGTTCGGCGAGGACGGGGAACATGCTGTAGGCGCGCTCGAGGCCCTCGGCGATGTCCGCACGCGAGGCTGTGTGACCACCCGCCTTGAGGTTTTCCTCGACCGTGAACTCCCGAAAGATCCGGCGGCCCTCCATCACCTGCCCGATGCCGGCCTCGACGATCTTCGGGGCGGGCAGACCTGCCAGCTCCTGGCCGTCCAGGCTGACCCGGCCCTTGGAGATGCGGCCGCGGTGGACATCCAGCAGGCCGGTCATGGCCCGGATCACGGTGGTCTTCCCGGCCCCGTTGGGGCCGAGGAGGGCGACAATGCTCCCCTCGGGGACCTGGAGGCTGACCCCCTTGAGCACGAGGATCACGTCCTCATAGACGACCTCGAGGTTCTCGACAGCGAGCACCGGGGGCCTCTCCTCCCTTGGCGGCAGGGGACCGCCCTAGTGGCTAGCCATCTTGCCAAGGAAATGGGTGCCCGCGAGGCGAAGTTGCCTGGCGGAGGGAGGGTTTCTTTGACAGAGTGTGCGTCCAGGAGCGTCCCGCAGAGCCGTTGCAGGCGAGCGCGGGCGCGAACCGGACAGTCCGAGGAGGATGCAGTGGTGTCGAGGCGCATGGCGAAGGTGCTCGCGGGAGCCGGGGCGGCCGCCCTGGTGCTCGTGGGGTGCAGCAGCGGGGGAGGCGATGCCACTCCCACCCAGGCAGCGTCGTCCGAGGGGGGCACCTCGCCCCGTGAGGGCATCGTCTTCGATGTCGGCGTCACCGAGGAGCCCTGCCCGGAGGCGATCAACCCGGGGAACGGCTGCATCTACCTCGGCGTCCTGTCCGACCTGACCGAGGGCCCGTTCGCGCCGCTCGCGACCCAGGTCGTGACCGGCCAGCAGGACTTCTGGACCTACGTCAACGAGCAGGGTGGTATCTCCGGCTTCGACGTCAACATGGCAGCGAACACGCGCGACAACAAGTACGACCCGGCGGTGCACAGCCAGGAGTACCGCGCAATCGAGCCCAACATCCTTGCGCTCGCCCAGACGCTCGGCACGCCGCAGACACAGGCGATCCTCGGCGACATGGAGGCGGACAACGTCATCGGCGTTCCCGCCTCCTGGTGGTCGGGTTGGCAGTTCCCCGAGACCGATGGCGGCGTCATCCTGGAGTCGGGCTCGTCCTACTGCATCGCTGCCATGGGTGGCCTCGACTGGTGGGTCGAGAACAAGACACCCATCGCCAAGCTCGTTGCCGTCGGATACCCGGGTGACTACGGCGGCGACTACGCCGCGGGCGCCGAGAAGTGGGCTGCCGCCAACGGAGTCGAGTTCGCGGGCTTCGTCGAGACCGCTCCCAACGCGACTGCGGGCAACCAGGACGCAGCAGTGTCGGCGATCGTCGAGTCGGGCGCCGACGTCGTCGCCATCGGCGTCGGGCCGGCGGAGGCCGCCGAGATCATCGGCAAGGCCGTGGCCGGTGGCTTCGAGGGGCAGTTCCTCGGCGCAGCGCCGACCTGGAACCCGCTGCTCCTGCAGACGGCTGCCGCCCCGGCGCTCCTCGCGGCCTACACCAACGTCGGCACCACGGGCTCCTTCGGGACGCCGTCGGTGGCGATGGACGCGATGCAGGCCCAGCTGGGCGACGGGATCCTGCCGTCGAACGACGGCTACACCTACGGCTGGGTGTGGCAGTACCCGCTCAAGGCAGCGCTCGAGAAGGCGGCGGCCAACGGTGACCTCACCCGTGAGGGCCTCGTGGCCGCGGTGCAGGGCGGTGTCGAGGTCGACTACGAGGGTGCTCTGCCGAACTCCCTCGTCGGCGGACCGCCGGCGGACGTGGATCGGTCGGTGTCGATCAACATCCCGTCCGAGGAAGCTGCTCTCGGCATCGAGACGCTGCTCATGGGCTACGTCGGCAAGACCGCAGCGGCGTACGACTACAGCGCTCCTTGCTCAGGCGCCTGATCGATTCGCTTCATGACGAGGGGGCGGGCCCGGATGGGCCCGCCCCCTCGTCATGAGTCCTTGGGCTGCTTCGCCAGGGAGGTCGCCGAGGCGCCTGATGTGCGCGCCGGCGTAGTCTCGGAACGTGTCGATCAATCACGGCCTGGCGTCCGAGTCGAGCGAGCAGCCTTCACGGGGCGTGGCGCGATTGCGCCGGCAGGTCGGGATCCTTCGCGCGCTCGCATTGGTGAGCCTGGTGCTGGTCGTCCTCCTCGGCGTCTGGTCCGTCGTCGGCATCGTCTACCTGACGTCATCGGTGTCGTCACTGGAGGCCAAGGTCGATTCCCTATCGGCCCAGCTGAGGGAGAGCCGAACCCCAGCCGGCGGCGCCGCGAGCGACCCGTCTGTGCCGGGCGGGTCAGCAGCCACGCCGGCGCCCTCGGCACCCGCTGCCGCGCAGACAGGCGACCTCGACGCCCCCGACGGGGCCGACAAAGCGGGGGCGATCGTGGTGGGCGATCCCGAAGCGGCGAAGGTCGTCGAGGTGTACGTCGACTACCAGTGCCCGTATTGCCAGCGGTGGGAGATCGAGATCGGCGCCGCGCTGATGGAGCGAGCCCTCCAGCCGGGGTCTGGCCTGGTGGTGCGCCAGTACAACATGGCCTTCCTCGGTGAGGCCAACAGGAGCCTTGATCCGCCAGGTGCATCCGCGCGGGCGGCGAGCGCGGCCGCGTGTGTCCTCGATGGCGCGGGTGCGCAGGCCTTCGTGGACTTCAACACGGCGATCTTCGCCGCACCGGGAGGAACCGATGCGGCGACCCGCTTCGACGCGGCATCGCTCGCCGCTCTCGCTGGCGGACTGGGCGCCAGTGACGAGACGCTCGCGTGCATCGAGGAGGGGCGCTTCATCCCCTTCGTGTCCGCGACAACGCAGGCAGCCTTCGCGCGCGGCGTGACGGGGACGCCGACCGTCCTGGTCAACGGCAAGCCACTGCAGGACTCCTTCGCGGATCCCCAACTCCGCGCGCTGCTCACGATGTGACCGGAATCAGGATCGCAGCCTGACCGTTGCCCGACACCACAAGCGTCATCGCGGTGCTGTAGTGAGGGCATGAAGCGACTCCTCGCCCGCTGCGACGTCGCGGCCTGCCGGGGGTCCGCCTGACCATGACGCTCCGCGAGGAGTCGAGAGCGACCTCAGCCGCCGTGCACGCCTTGCCCGAGCGCACTGTGCTGGTGCGATTCGCCACCGACGCTGACAACGGTCTCGCCCAGGCGGACGTCGACGCACGCCTGCGAGTGCACGGGCCCAATGAGCTCCCCCCGGCGGGTGGACACGGACCCTGGCGGATCCTGGTGGACCAGTTCCGCAGCCCCTTGGTCTACGTCCTGCTCGGTGCCGCAGCCGCCACGATCGCCATCAGCCACCCCGTGGACGCCGCTGTCATCCTCGGCGTCGTGCTCGTCAATGCCGGCGTGGGCTTCATCCAGGAGTGGCGAGCAGGCGAGGCGCTGGCCGCCCTCGCTGCGCTGACGGTGGGCCCGGCGAGCGTGACCCGGCAAGGCCGGGTCACGCGAGTGTCGGCTCGGGAGTTGGTCCCCGGTGATGTCGTGGTGCTGGAGGCGGGCGATCGCGTACCCGCGGATGTCCGCCTGGTGGAGTGCCACGGCCTCCAGGTGGACGAGGCGAACCTCACGGGTGAATCGGGGCCCGTCCGCAAGTCCCCGGAGCGGGTCGATGCCACCACCCCGCTGGCGGATCGCACGTGCATGGCCTTCTCGGGCACCCTCGTGACATCGGGTCGCGCGCGGGGAGTGGTCGTGGCGACCGGCAGCACCACCGAACTGGGAGCCATCCACTCACTGATGAAGTCGGCCGAGGAGCTCCAGACACCCCTCACTCGCAAGCTGGCGCACTTCGCTCGGCTCATCACGGTGGTCATCCTTGGCCTGGCTGCGGCCACCTTCGTCTTGGGCATGCTTCGCGGCGAGAGCGCGGCCTACATGATCACCGCGGCCGTGGCGCTTGCCGTGGGTGCCATCCCGGAGGGCCTTCCGGCCGTCGTGACGATCACGCTGGCGATCGGCGTCTCTCGGATGGCGAAGCGGAGAGCAATCATCCGCAAGCTCCCCGCGGTGGAGACACTGGGGAGCGTCACCGTCATCTGCACGGACAAGACAGGCACGCTCACCGAGAACCGGATGACCGTGCAGGCGGTGTTCGCCCAGGGCCAGTGGTGCGCCATTGGACCGGGTCGCGTGTCCTCGGCCGTCCGCGAGTGCCTCCTTGCGGGGGTCCTGTGCAACGACGCTCGTGTCGGCATCACGTCGGGGCTCGACGACAGACACGGCGGTGACCCGACGGAGATCGCTCTCATCGAAGCAGCGCACCGGGCGGCGTCGGACCTGCTGGAGCAGGCGGCGCGCATGCCGCGACGGCATGAACTGCCCTTCGCCTCCGAACTGCGCATCATGGCGACCTTGCACGCGTGCGATGAGCCGGGCTCGTGCCTCCTCGTCGTCAAGGGCGCTGTCGAAGAGGTGCTCGACCTGTGCGCAGTGACCCCTCAGGAGCGCCTGGATGTCGAGAAGGCCGCTGAGGAGGCGGGCGACCAGGCCCTGCGCGTGATGGCCTTTGCCAGTGCGGTCGTGCAGGAGGACTTCAGCCTCTCCCTGGACGCCTTGCGTGCCACGCCGATGCGGTTCGTCGGATTGCAGGCGCTCCATGACCCTCCTCGCGAGGACGCCATCGCCGCTGTGGGCGCGTGTCACACCGCCGGCATCACGGTGAAGATGATCACCGGCGACCACGTCAAGACGGCACGCGCGATTGCCGCGCAGGTCGGTCTGGTCGAGAGTGCGGGCCGGGATGATTTCGAGGTGCTGAGCGGACGTCAGCTCGATTCGCTCACCGACGAGGGCATGGCAGAGGCTGTACTGCGCGCGTCCGTCTTCGCCCGGGTCACCGCAGAGCAGAAGCTCGACATCGTCCGTGCACTCCAGGGCCACGGACAGGTCGTCGCCATGACAGGTGACGGAGTGAACGACGCGCCAGCCCTACGGCAGGCGGATATCGGCGTGGCCATGGGGCTGGGTGGGACGGATGTCGCCAAGGAGACGGCCGACATGGTGCTCGTGGACGACGACTTCGCCACCATCGAGTCTGCCATCGAGGAGGGGCGCACGGTCTACGACAACCTCACGAAGTTCATCGTGTGGACCCTGCCTACGAATCTGGCCGAGGGCCTCATCGTGCTCGTGGCGGTCGTCCTGGGCGCTGCCCTGCCGATCCTGCCGATCCAGATCCTGTGGATCAACATGACCACCGCGATCGCGCTGGGGATGACGCTGGCCTTCGAGCCCGGCGAGCCCGACATCATGCGACAGCGGCCGCGTGCGCCAGGCCAGCAACTCATCACGGTGCCGATGCTCAGGCGCGTCGTCCTTGCTGGAGTCATCATGGTCATGGGGACGTTTGCGGCGTACCTCGTGGCGATCCGTGGAGGCGCCGACGATGACGAGGCGCGCACCATCGCGGTCAACGCGCTGGTGGTGATGGAGATCGCCTATCTCTTCGCCTGCCGATCGCTTCGTCACTCCATGCGGACCATTGGGCTATTCAGCAACAGATGGATCTGGGTCGGTGTCGTCGGCATGCTGGGACTCCAGTTCGCCTTCACATACCTGCCCGTGATGCACAGCACCTTCGGTTCGGCCCCGATGAGCGCAATGTCCTGGCTCTTCGTGCTGGGAATGGCTCCGGTGACCTACGCCCTCGTGGCCGCCCTTGCGTGGTGGGAATCACGTCGAATCGACGGCGACACGGTTCTGCCCGATGGGACTACTCGGAGTGCGACGGCTCAAGGGGGCGGCGACGTAGGTCCGGCAGCGAGCTGAGGATGGTGACCACGGTCGTGAGTCCCAGGAAGACCAGGTCGGGGGCTCGGCCGGCAGCCAGCCACACCAGGACGAGACCGGCGATGCCCGTGAGGCGCCACCACTCCCATCGCCCCACGGCGACGTAGCGGAAGATCAGGATCGTGACCATGAAGAGAACCAGGCCGCTCACCAGGAGAGCGCCGAAGAGCGGGGTGATGACGGTCGTCACGTCCCTCATGGCCACCTTGAGGCCCGCCGCGACGAGGATGATCCCGGCGGCGAGCACGAGGTGCAGGTAGGTGTAGGCCACCCGTGAGAAGCGCAAGGCGCGCTCGGTGTCGAGCCTGTGCAGCGCTTGCCGGCCGGTGTCGTAGACGCCCAGGAGGTAGGCGCGCCACATCACGGCGACGAGCAGCACGGAGATGAGGATCCCGATGATCAACTCGGGATTTCGGGGCGCTCCCGTCGCCCCTAGTCCGATCGAGATGAGGGACTCGCCCAGGGCGATGATGATGAAGAGTTCGTAGCGCTCGGCGAGGTGGTCTCGCCCGAGAGGCCATTGGGAGCTCCGAGACGCGAGAACGCTCAGGACGGCGCCAGCCAGCCCGATGCCGAGGATGACCACGCTCAGCCACGACTGCGGGAGATAGCTCGTGATGATCACGGCGGCGGGGAGTAGCGCGACGGCGGCAGCAGTGCGATAGATGTCGCGGCGCAGCTCAGGCTGGCCGGCCGTGAGCTTGAGGTAGGCAGCGAACCACGTGATGCCCAGCGCTCCGATGCTGTAGGCGAAGAGCTTGTCCCCCTCCCAGAAGGCAGTCGGGATGGAGATGGCGACGAGCAGCATGAGGGCCATGGCGAGGACGAAGACGGGCATCCGCCAGTCGCGGTGACTGCCCGGAGGCAGGCCGACATTGGCGAGTGAAGTGAAGCCCGACCAGACCAGCCAGACGATGCACAGCACGACGAGGCCGTGCACCACCCCGACGGCATCGCCGTCGGCAACGATGGTGTTGGTGATCTGGATCAGCGAGAAAGCGAAGACGAGGTCGAAGAAGAGCTCGAACGGCCGGACCTCGGTAGCTCCCGACTGCACGTGGAGGAGGCTAGCGCAGGGTGCGAATGCTCACGTCTGCGCTCCTCCCACATCCGGAGGTCGTCTTCTGTCGGAGCCGCCTCGGGGATTTGAACCCCGGACCTACGCATTACGAGTGCGTTGCTCTACCCCTGAGCTAAGGCGGCGCGCTCCGCATGGAGCGACAGCGATCATAGGGCGGCGGCGGAGCCGGTCGGCTGGCGGGTGGAACCTCAGTTGCGGCGGGCCGTGAACAGCGCGGAGAAGATCCCCAGGAGGGCCGGATCGCGGACCTCGGGGGGAAGCGCATCGATGAGCGCATGGACGCCGGCCATAGCCTCCGGGAGCGGATCTCCCGAGGTGAGGTCCGGCAGGTCGGCGAAGGCGGCTTCAAGGCTGCCCGACACGTCGATCCAGGGCAGGTCGCGCACCTCGGCGGCCGCGGCGGCCAGGTCCGCGATGAGTCGGTCCACCGAGTCGAGTGAGACCGGCTGCATCGTGAGGTGCAACGTCCGGGGGAGGTCACCCAGGCTCGGCTGCGGCTGCAGGGTCCACCCCCGTCGGCGCATGGCGTCGGCGAGGCGGAAGGGATCGACCGGCTGGTCACCCTCGCCCGTGAGCGCGAGGAGGGTCGAGTCAGGCTCCGCCACCACGCGCAGCCCCTCGATGTCATCGACCGCTCGAGAGATGGCAAGCATCGCCTCGCGGGCGCGGCGTACGGCATCGACGAAGCCCTGCTGCCCGAGCGCATGTGCGACGGCCCAGGCCGCCGCCATGGGACCGGCCGACTTGGTGCTCTGCAGCGTGGTGTTGACGACGGGGTAGCCGGGCCAGGCGGAGAAGGCGTAGTAGGTGCCCGACCTCAGGTCGGCGTCGCGGAAGAGCAGGAGTGACGCGCCCTTGGGCGAGAAGCCGTACTTGTGCAGGTCCAGCGCGATCGATGTGACGCCCTCGACCGCGAAGTCCATCCCGGGTGTGGCCTCGCCACCGATCCGGGCGTAGGCCAGGGTGAAGCCTCCGATGCAGGCGTCCACGTGGCAGGGCACGCCGTGCGCTGCTGCGGCTGCCGCGATGCCGGGGATCTCGTCCACGACGCCGTGCGCGTAGGACGGCGCTGATGCGACGACGAGGGCCACCTCTCCCTGGGACGCGTCGAGGGCGGAGCGCACGGAGTCGGCCGTGAGGCGCAGGCTGAAGCGGTCGACCGGCAGGGTCTCCACGGAGAGCCCGAGCAGGTGAGCGGCCTTGTGGAAGGCCGGGTGCACGGTGTCGGCGACCAGGAGGACAGGGATGCCCTCGCCCCCTTGTCGCCGCCAGCCCTCGCGCGCCGCAAGCACCGCGAGGATGCAGGACTCGGTGCCTCCGCTTGTGAGTACGCCGGCGCCGCCCGCCGGGGCCTGCATCAGGTCAAGTCCCCATCCGACGAGGTCGTTCTCGATGCGCGCGACGCTGGGGAAGGTCGTGGGGTCGAGCGCGTTGACCTCGGCGAAGGCGCCGAGTGCCTCGAGTCCGGCGGATGCCGCCTCGGCAATGCCTGCGTCGTAGACGTAGGCGAGGACGCGCCCGCCGTGAATAGGCGGATCGTCGGCTCGCAGGTCGGATAGCGCGGCCGCGATCTCGGAGGCAGGCATGCCCTCGATCGGAACCGTCATGCGCCCACCTCCATCGGAGGAGCCTAGTGCGGCGCCTTGCGCTCGGTGCCGCGCCATCGCGCCGGGGATGGTCCCTGCTGCAACGACGAGCGCCGGGCGGAGACGTGCCCGCTCACACCGCGCATGTCGGTCAAGGTGCGAGGTCGCGCATCTTCTTTCGTGTGAACACCGCTGCGCCGATGATGAGAATGGTCACCAGGCCCAGTGCCGCCGTCAGCGGATCGAAGCCCAGGGCAATGGCGCGAGTAGCGAAGGCGATCCCAAACATCAACGCGCCGGCGACCTGAAGGAAGAGCGCGAAGCGGAGCTGGCGGCGCAGGCTCTCGTCAGCGCTCATGGTGCGAGGCTATCTCGTCGCTCGAGCAGGGCGACGCACTCGACGTGGTGCGTCATGGGGAAGAGGTCGAAGGCCCGCAGGGCCGTCATGTCCCACCCCCGCTGCCGCGCCGTCGCGACATCCCTCGCCAGGGCTGCCGGATCGCAGGCGACATACGCGATGGCGCGTGGCGTCAGCTGCATGATCCGCTCCATGACGTCCTGACCGGCCCCCGTGCGGGGCGGGTCGAGCACGATGAGGTCGCATCGGCGCAGCGGACCTCGGCGCAGCCAGTGATCCACGCGTTCGTGATGGATATGGACCGTGGGCACATCGTGGAGGGAGCGTCGCGCGCCCTTCACGGCGACCTCATCGGCCTCGACGGCATCGACGCGTCCACCCGGTCCGAGTGTCCCGGCGTATGCGCCGGCAAAGAGGCCGACGCCGGCGTAGAGATCGACCAGGTGGTCACCGGTCTGCGGACGGAGGAGATCGCGGACGGCATCCACGAGGGCGTCGGCGGCTCCCGGGTGCACCTGCCAGAAGGCCGTCGCGTCGAAGCTCCACTCCCGTCCGGCGGCACGCTGCATCACGCGCGCACGACCGGGCACCGGGTCGGGCAGGACGATCGCGGCGCCGTCTGGCTGGACCGCGAGGACCTCATGGACGCCGGGCCACGTCTGTGCGAGCACGCTCGCTCCGCCGATCTCCGGTGACGCGATCAGGCACTCGTCTACGGGGACGATGTCATGGCTGTGGTGCGCGCGCAGACCTGCTCGGCCGGCTGCGTTCACGGCGTATCTCATGCGCGTACGCCAGTGCAGTCCCTGGGTATCCCCCGGCACAGCCTCCACCTCGAGGTGCGCCCAGCGCCCGGACGGCTCACCGCCGATCCGCGTGAGTTGCTCGGACACGATGGTCGCCTTGAGCCTGCGCTGTGCGGCGAGGTCGACGTACTGCCAGTCGCAGCCGCCGCAGTGCCCGGCGTAGGCGCACGGCGGCATCACGCGATCGGCGGAGGCAATGAGGATCTCGACCGTCCGCGCTCGGCTGAACCGGCCGTGCCCCGGTGCCGAGGTGATTTCCGCGATCACTCTCTCGCCGGGCAGGGCGCCTCGCACGAAGACCACGCGGCCCTCGTGCCGCGCGACGGCCTCGCCACCGTGAGCCATGGAGGTGACGTCGAGAGTGACGCGCTCTCCGGGTCTCACTGACCCACCCGTTCGAACCACAGGTCGATGGGCTCACGCCCGGCGGCACGCCCGCGACGCTCGTAGCGGCTCTCCGGCCGCCAGGCGGGCCGCGCGATGACCCCACCGTGCCATGCCGCGCTCGCCGAGACTGCTTCCTCGATCGCAGACGCGTAGTCCGGCCAGTCCGTGGCGACGTGCCAGAACCCTCCTGCCGTCACGCAGCGGGCCAGGTCGTTGGCGAACGCCGTGGTGATGAGGCGACGACGATGATGGCGCTTCTTGGGCCACGGATCCGGGAAGAACGTGCGCACACCGCTCAGGCGAGCATCGGGGATCACCCCGAGCACGTGCCGGACGTCGGCATCGACCACGCGGA
Organism: uncultured Actinomyces sp.; assembly: GCA_964537955.1. GTDB lineage: Bacteria > Actinomycetota > Actinomycetes > S36-B12 > S36-B12 > Mxb001. Next base: position 29,776 of record CAZICY010000016.1, read on the forward strand.
CGTTCGTGATGCTGCGCTCGGAGATCGACGCGAGGAGATCGCCGATTCCGGGAGTGTGCATGTCCACGGCGAGGATCGTCGTGCTCGGGTCGGCCTCCGCGAGAGCGACCACGACCTCGCCTGAACCGAAGCCGACGTCGAGCACGAGAGGAACGTTCGCGAGGAGGGTGCTGTCGTTGTCGAGGGCCTCGAGGGGCACAAGGGTGTCGCCGGGGGCGGCCAGGGCCCGTTCCTGCCGTGCCGTGCGGCGACCACGACGGTGCTTCGTCGTCGGCAGAAGGGTGTCCAACGCAGGTCCTGTCCTTGTGGCAGATATGAGGCCATTCGCCGCACATGCCGGGGCTGGCGTCCCTAGTCTGCCGCTCATGAGCGATGACACCTCGTCGGGCGGTCTCGATCGCCGTTCCTTCCTGGCCCTTGGGGCAGCGGCAACCGGTGCCGTGCTGGTCCCCGCCGCGCCGGCCCTCGCCGGGCGCGCCGTGCGCGCGTCGGGACCGGTCTTCACCCTGGGCGTGGCCTCAGGGGATCCCCTTCCCGATTCCGTCATCCTGTGGACTCGCCTCGCGCCGCAGCCCCTCGAACTCGATGGCGGCATGGGCAAGGCGTCGGCGACGGTCGAGTGGGAAGTGGCGACGGACGAGGCCTTCGCCAATGTCGTCGCCCGCGGTGCCGAGGAAGCGACGCCGACCTACGGGCACAGCATCCACGTCGACGTCAAGGGGCTCACTCCCGACTCGTGGTACTACTACCGCTTCAAGCACGGCTCGGAGATTTCCACTGCCGGACGCACGCGGACGACTCCTGAGCTGGGTGCGTCGATGTCGCGTCTCGTCGTGGGACAGACCTCATGTGCCAACTGGCAGTCGGGCTACTACCAGCTCTATGCGGACCTCGCGGCACAGCAGCCGGACTACTGGCTGGCACTGGGCGACTACATCTACGAGTACGGCAACAAGGGATACCTGCGAGAGTCGCAAAATGGAAGGCCCACCCGGACCATTCCTTGGAAGGGTGAGACCTTCACCCTTCCGGAATACCGACGGCAATACGCCCTCTACCGGGGCAACAGACTCCTTCAGCAGCTCCACGCGACTGCTCCTTACTCGGTCATCTGGGATGACCACGAAGTCGACAACAACTTCACCGCGGGCAAGAGCGGTGGAGATGGTGAGAAGGACAAGGGCGCTTTCCTTGCGAGGAGAGCCGCCGGATTCCAGGCCTTCTGGGAGAACCACGCCATTCGAATCCCGGCCCCCGGTCAAGCGCCTGCCTCCATGGACATCTATCGGCGCGTCGACTGGGGGACTCTCGCGACCTTCCTTCTGCTGGATGGCCGGCAGTACCGCACGGACCAGCCCGGAGACAACACGCCACTTGACTTTGGCAAGTTGGTTGACGGCATGTTTGACAGTGGCGCGACAATCTTGGGTTCGAGGCAGGAGGAGTGGCTGTCCCAACAGTTCTCTGACTCGGACAGTAAGTGGACCTTCATCAGTCAGCAGACCGTGGTGTCGAGCCTCAATGGGACAGCTGGTCTTCCTGGACCGGTCTTCCCTGAAGTAGTGGCGAAGGGGCTCTTCAACTATGACGCGTGGGACGGATACTGGGTTGCGCGCGAACGGTTGGTTGATTCAATCAAGAAGGGTCAGGTTCGCAATCCAGTCATTCTCACTGGCGATTTCCACACGAATCTCACGTTTGATCTCCTTGATGGTTGGCCTGACCCACGCGAGGCCAAGACCCCCCAGGAGATGAGTGACAACGTCGCCAGCTGGAAGGGGAATGTGATCGGGACCGAGGTGTGCGCGGGGGCGATTTCGTCCCCGACCTTTTTCGGGGATCCGGTTCTCGGCTTGCTCGCACCAGGCGTCAGGGCCAGGACGCCCTGGATCCGATACGCGGAGTACGACAACAACGGCTATGTCCTCCTCACCATCAATGCAGAGCGAACTGAGGCTCGCTATCGGGTCGCGAATGCGCTCGTGAAGCCGAGCAAGCCGGGTGGCAAACCGCGCACCGACAAGACGGTGGTCATAGCAGACGGAGTGCCAGGGGTCAGCGAAGTCGTCTGATCCCTCAGCGCGCCGGTCGAAGGATCGTCCACGACTTGAGACTGCGTGAGGCTCCAGGCTCGAGGACGATGCCGTTGCCTCGTTCGACCCGGACGTCGATGACGACTTCGACCCTGGGCGTGCATCGTGCATTGGATTGCACACGGAAGTCGCGGAAGCGGTACTTCAAGGTCGCATGATGCTCTTCCCAGGTCACGAGCTGCGCTCGACTTCCGGGGACGCTCGTCGCCTTCATCGTGGCGCAGAAGCCACCGTCCGTGCCGACCTGCCGGAGATAGGCGGTCGTCTCGATCTGCGAACTCCCGCGGAGCAGTCGATCTCGCACTGCTGCGCAGGAGGTCGGGAAAGTCGCCTTGATGCAGTTGGTGACCGACAGCGTCGCGTCGAAGTCCACAGGCCCCCATGCGGGATCGAGGACGAAAGAGGACCGCACGACCTGGGAGCGGCCCGACTGCACAGGTATGTCGCCGCTCTGTCCGTTCGCGAGCCTTTGCTGCTGAGTCCAGGCTGGGAGCGGATCGCTGATGCGCATGTTCGTGTGCGAGGATCGCGACTCGCGACGCGTCACCACGCGTGCGGTTCCCACGCCCTTCTGGCCATCGCACCGGCCCACGTCGCAGGTGCGTACCCGGGTCTCGCAATCGTGCAGGCCGGGATCCTTGGCCGTGGCAAGGAAGGTGACGTCCACGGACGCGGCAGAGCCTCGGCCCGGCCAGATGTTGCGCACGTCCCGGAACTCCTGTGTCCGGTCACCACCACGCGGCCGGCAGTGACCGCTCACGACGAGGAGCATGCGGGTCGACGGGCGGTCAACGACCACGGTTGCCGAGATGAGCCGATCCTCTCCGGGCCTGCTGGCGACGAAACTTGTCGCCAGCAAGGAACGCGCTTCGGTGACGGAAGCGGTGATGAGACGTGTCGAGGGCTTGCGGTCCGAAGGGGACTCCGTCGCTGCAGCGGGGACAGCGTGGATTCCTAGGGCGCAGACCATCGCGCACGCAACGACCGCCGCCCCCTTGGACATGGCAGCAGGGTATCGGCGCCGGGCCGTCGACTCCCGTCGAAAGGACAGGGTCTGGTGTCGAGAAGGCAGGGTCTGGTGAGGAATAACCATGGTGGGCAGACGCGAGGGACCCTAGGCTGGGGCGGCTGATCGGGAGGGCCATGCAGCTGACCGTGGACGACATCGTCGCCTCGCCGGAATTCGCGGCGCGCGTCGTCGTGCTGTCCGAGGAGACGGGTCGCACGCCCAAGGACGTCGAGGCCGACGCGCGCCGCTGCCTCGAGGAGATGGTGGCGACCGTCGAGCCCAAGAGCACCGAGGCCTGGGATCGCTTCGGGACCTGGCTCTCGCGGTCCTACTCCATCGACGCCTCCACGGATCGTCTCAAGCACATCCGCGAGCTTGGGCTCAAGCACTCGTTGGTCTTCCTGCCCAACCATCGGTCCTATCTCGACCCGCTCGTGCTCAGGCGCGTACTCGTCAACTACGGCTTCCCACCCAACTTCGTGCTCGGGGGCATGAACCTCGCCAAGTGGCCAGCGTCAGTGCTCGCCAAGCGCGCGGGGCTGATCTTCATCCGCCGCAGCACGCGCGACGACCCTGTGTATCCCGCGATGATGCGTCTCTACCTCGGCTGCTTACTCAAGGTCCATGCCAATCTCGAGTGGTACTTCGAGGGCGGGCGCACCAGGACGGGCAAGCTCCGGCCCCCGCGCATGGGCGTCCTGCGCTACCTCATCGATGCGTTCGTCGACAACTGCGCCGACCCGGCCTACCCGCCCGGTGAGGACGTGTACTTCATCCCGGTCTCGATCGTCTACGACCAGCAGCACGAGGTCGAGGCCATCTCCTACGAGGACACGGGCGGCAGCAAGACGCCCGAGAGCCTGCGGTGGCTCTACGGGTTCGCTCGCGCCCAATCGACTCGGCGGGGTCAAGTCCACGTGCGCTTCGGCGAGCCTTTGTCCCTGCTCGAGAGCCTGGCGGATGCGCGTGAGCGCGCGGGCTCCGACGACCCGACGACCGTGGTCCCGCGCGTGGCGTTCGACATCGCGGACAGGATCAATGCCGCCACTCCCATCACGCCCTCGGCGCTCATCACCTTCGCGCTGCTGGACAACGAGGGCCGGGCGCTCACCCTCGGTGAGCTTCTCGACGTGCTCGATCCCCTCCTGGCCTACGTCCGCGAACGTCACCTGCCGCTCACCTCCGACATCGACCTTGCGCGTCCTGATGGTCTGCGCACCGCGCTGAAGACGCTGCAGCGCGAGGGGGTCGTCGAGGTGTACGACGGGGGCCTCGAGCCGGTCTTCGCCGTCGCCCCGGACCGCTATCACGAGGCGGCCTTCTACCGGAATACGCTTGCGCACTGGTTCGTCTACCGGGCTATCGCAGAGAACGCGCTGCTTGCCGCTGCCGAGTCCGAAGGCGGCAACGTCATCGACGAGACGTGGCAGGCTGCGCTGGAGCTACGCGATCTGCTGAAGTTCGAGTTCTTCTTCCCGCGCAAGAGGGAGTTCGCTGAGGACATCCGACGGGAGGTCACCCTCGCGAGGCCGGGATGGGACGGGGAAGCCCTCGACCACGAGGGCGTGCTCAAGGCGCTCGACCAGACGCACCTGTATGTCTCTCACCGCGTCATTGGCCCCTTCCTCGAGGCCTACCTCGTCGTCGCCTCCCGGCTCGCCGATCGCGAGCCCGCGGCGCCGATCGACAGGGACGCCCTGGTGCAGGAGTGCCTCGGTATCGCCAAGCAGGATTGGCTCATGCACCGGCTCCACAGCCCTGAGTCGATCTCCCGCGATCTCATGCAGGGAGCCTTGAAGCTCGCCGACAATCGCGGGTTGCTGGCCGTGGGCGGGGAGGACCTCAGGGCGCAGCGCGAGGCCTTCCGCGACGAGCTGCGCGCGGTGGTGGAGCGCATTGGAGTCGTCCGGCGTGCGGCCATGGCCCAGATCGAGGGCGACGGCCGACGCACCATCTCGAGGATCATGCGGAGGCGTTGAGCGTGCCCGACATCGACGGACTGGTCGCCGAGGTCGAATCCTCACCTGAGGGCCCACAGATCGCTGCCTTCTTCGACTTCGATGGGACCTTGATCGACGGCTACTCCGCCGTCGCCTACTTCAAGGACCGGCTCCTTGCCCGTGACGTGGGCACCAATGAACTGCTCCGCTCGCTCGTGGAGAGCGTCAACGTGGAGGTGCGCGGCCGGGACGTGCATCGACTCGTCGAGGTCGGCGTCGGAGCCCTCGGCGGCCGCAGCGTCGACGACATCGAGAAGATGGGGGAGCGACTCTTCCGCAAGAACATCGCCCAGATGATCTTCCCCGAGGCGCGCTCCCTCATCGCCGCCCACCGAGAGCGCGGCCACACGGTCGTGATCGCCTCATCCGCCCTCAGCTTCCAGGTCGAGGCAGCGGCCCACGACCTCGGTATCCACGACATCCTCTGCACCCGCATGGAGAGCCGGGACGGCGTGCTCACCGGCTTCGTCGACGGACCCATCCTCTGGGGGGATGCCAAGGCGCAGGCCGTGCGCGACTTCGCCGCGGAGAACGGCATCGACCTGTCGCGTTCGTATGCCTACGGCAACGGCGCCGAGGACCTCGCCTACCTGGCCACCGTCGGCAACCCCCGCCCGCTCAACCCCGCCGACGGGCTTGCCGCTGCGGCCGAGGAGCGCGGCTGGCCGACCGCGCGGCTCACCCGTCCTCAGCACCTCACCCCGGAACTCGTCGTGCGCTCGGTCGCGGCGTACGCCGGCGTCGCGGCAGGGCTCGGCCTGGGACTTGGCCTTGGCCTGGTCAACCGCGATCGGCGTACCGCGGTCGAGATCACCGCGTCGGTCGGGTCCGAGCTTGCTCTCGCGGCCGCGGGAATCACGATGGACGTGAGGGGCGCGGAGAATCTCTGGGCGGCGCGTCCCGCGGTCTTCATCTTCAATCACCAGAGCCAGCTCGACGTCATCATCATGGCTGCGTTGCTGCGTAGCGACTTCACCGGCGTGGCCAAGAAGGAACTCCAGACCGATCCGATGTTCGCGCCGCTCGGCTGGCTGGCGGACGTGGCCTTCGTCGACCGAGCCAACACCGCGGAGGCCAAGAAGGCCCTGGCCCCGGCCGTCGATGCCCTGCGCGCGGGGCGGTCGCTGGCGATGGCACCCGAGGGCACGCGCTCGGCGACACCGCGCCTGGGCCCCTTCAAGAAGGGCGCCTTCCACGTGGCGATGCAGGCGGGGGTGCCGATCGTGCCGGTCGTGATCCGCAACGCGGGTGAGCTCATGCCCGCCCATGGCGTGCTCATCTCATCCGGGACCCTCGATGTGGCCGTCCTCCCGCCGGTGCCGACCACGCACTGGAAGCGCGATGACATCGACCACGAGGTGCATCGCGTCCGCGAGATGTACCTCGAGACGCTGGCTCACTGGCCCCGTTGACCGTGCCGCGTCACGGACAGGCTGCAGCCACGGGCGCGGCTAGGGGTGGATGAGCGTCATCCCGGCGGGCTGATCGGGCGTCCCGATGAGCGCGAATGCGGCCGGCACCTCGTCCAGGGCGACGGAGCGCGAGACCAGCAGATCCGGCCGCAGTCGTCCACTCGTCACGAGGTCGAGCAACTCGGGATAGTCGTGAGCAGCCAGGCCGTGGCTGCCGAGCACCTCGAGCTCGCGGGAGATCACCGTGTGCATGGGCACGGGATCGGCCGCGGTGCCCGGAGGCAACAGGCCCACCTGCACGTGCCTGCCCCGGGGGCGCAGGCTCGCGATCGACTGCCGGCAGGCGGTGGCGTCTCCGATTGCCTCGATCGACAGGTGGGGTCCTCCGGACGTCGCGTCGCGGAGCTCGTCGACCAGGTCCGGTGAGGGCACGAGGGCAGCGGCCGCACCCAGCCCGACTGCGGCATGGCGGGCCCCGGGCGAGGGGTCGATGACGGTGACGCGTGCGCCCAGGGCGCGCGCGATCGCGAGTGCGGCGAGCCCGACGCCGCCCGCGCCGTGCACCGCGACCTCCTCACCAGGCTGCACGCGCCCGATGGTGGCGACCGCTCGGTACGCCGTGGCCACGCGACACCCGAGCGACGCGGCGACATCGAAGGTCACGGCGGGGGGCAGTTTCACCAGGTTGACGTCAGCGGCGGGGAGGGCGACGTACTCGGCGAAGCCACCCCACCCGTCGAATCCGGGCTGCCACTGGTGGGGGCACACCTGGTGATTGCCCGACTCGCAGATCAGGCAGCGCCCGCAGGCTAGGACGAAGGGCACGGCCACGCGATCCCCCACCCGCCATCGGGTGACCTGGGGCCCAACCTCGGCGATGGTGCCTGCGAACTCGTGGCCCGGCACATGGGGGAAGGACGAGACGTTGTCGTGGCCGTGCCAGGCGTGCCAGTCGCTGCGGCACAGTCCCGCGGACTCGACCCTCAGGACGACGCCATCGGAAGGAGGGCTCGGAGCCGCCACTTCCCCCGTGCGCCAGGGGGCGCCGAGAGCGTCGTAGAGGACTGCGCGCATGCGGGAAGACTAGGGGCGCGACCGACTGCTGCTCCGGGGGTCCTGTCCCTGCGGTCGAGGGAACCACGTCGGGGTGAGCGCCGTCACCTTCCCCGGGGGTCGCGCAGGGTGACCTCCCGACGGAGGAGGACCCTGGAGCCATGCTCGCCACGACTACGCCCAAGGCCATGCGCACGCACGCGCGCACGCCGGGCACCTTCGTGCGCGATATCTCCCGTGCGATCCAGAATGCCCTTGATTCCGCGGTCCGGCGCGCGCCCGAGGGTTCGCTGTCGCAGCGTGTCCTGCGCGGCGCCGCCCGCACGTGGCCCACGGCCTGGCTCATCGGCATCACGGCCCTCGCGGCCTGCACCGCTTGGGTGGCAGCGACGCTCCTGGGCATCGCCGCACCGGTGCCTGCGGCTGTCGGCGCAGTCATCACGGTCGCCCTGTCGCTCAACCGCTCGCTGCGGACCGGGGTGTCGCTGGTCGGTGCGACGGCCGTCGCGCTCCTGGTGGCCTTCGCGCTCTACCAGTGGTGGGGCCTGCACGTGTGGACGGTCGGCGTGCTCGTGGTGGTGTCGTTGGCCATCGGTCGCCTCATGCGACTGGGGCCTGAGGGCTCCCTGCAGATCCCGGTGACGGCGCTCTTCGTCTACTTCATGGGCGAGGCCCTGACGGACGACGTCATCGTGACGCGCATCGTGGCCACCTTGCTGGGTGTCGCGATCGGGCTCGTCTTCTCCTTCGTGGCTCATCCCGAGCGCCCTGAGGAGCGCATCACGGAGAGGCTGTCGGAGATCGGAGGCAGGCTCGGCTCGCTGCTCGTGGCGATGGGAGATGTCTCGGGGGATCGGCTCACGCGACGTCAGGCGACTGAGTGGCTCACCGAAGCGCGATCGCTTGCGGTGGAGACCCGTCACCTCGGTGAGGAGATCGAGGAACTTGGTCTCGGCCGGCGCTTCAGCGTGGGCAGCGAACGCGCGGTAGGCCGCGCCATCCTCGAGCAGCACGGCCTGCTCCAGCAGACGAGCGACCACGTCAACTCGATCGCCCGAGGTCTCTTCGACGCGACGTCGCGCGGATCGGTCCGACTGCCCGAGGGCATGGGCCAGATGCTGTCATCCACCGGCGAGGCCCTCTCGGTCCACGCAGACTCTCTCGATCGTGTGCTGGTCGACGGTGATCCCGCGACCGGAGTCCTCGCGGCGCTCGAAGTCGTCGAGGAGGAACGCTCGCGGTCTGTCGCTGAACTCAAGGAGATCGACGACACGGGCGCCTTGCTGCTGGGCGGCTCGCTGCTCAGCGAGGTCGACCAGATGGCCAAGCGCCTCGCCGGCAGCAACGGTCGCTGAACCTCGGCGTCCCTTGGACACCGGACCTGACCGTCTCCATAATCGAGGGCATGTCTCGGGTCGCAGGGTGAGGTCCTCGGCCTACGCCTGGGTCCTGGCACTCCTCGCTGCTGCGCTCCCGCTCACGCTTGTGGGTCCGGCGGCTGCCTCGGGGGCGTGGACCACCCTGGGTGGGAACTTCAACAACGGCATACGCTCGCTGGCCGTCGACTCCACGGGAAGTGTTTTCGTAGGAGGCGGATTCACCAATGTCGGCGGTGTCGATGCCACACACATCGCGCGCTGGAACGGGTCGGCCTGGAGCGCCGTTGGTGGCGGCGTGCAGAACTGGGGTTGGGTCTACGCTCTGGCGGCTGATGGCGGGGGCAATGTCTATGTCGGTGGGGGATTCGACACGGTAGGAGGGAGCGCCAACATCGCAGCCAGTCGGGTGGCGCGATGGAATGGCAGTGCGTGGAGCGCGCTCGGCAGCGGTGTAGGGGGTACCAATCCTCTCGTCCAAGCCCTGGCCGTGGACAGCAGCGGAGGCGTCTATGCGGGTGGCACCTTCACCACTGCCGGCGGTGTGACGGTGAACGGCGTGGCCAGGTGGAATGGCAGTGCGTGGAGCGCGCTGGGCACTGGTGTGAATGGCACCGTGAATGCCCTTGCCGTGGACAGCAGCGGAGGCGTCTACGCGGGTGGCACCTTCACCACTGCCGGCGGTGTGACGGTTAACCGCGTGGCCAGGTGGAATGGCAGTGCGTGGAGTGCGCTGGGTACCGGCGTCAATGCCACGGTGAATGCCCTGGCGGTGGACGCCGCTGGCAACGTCTACGCGGGTGGCTCCCTCACGACGGCCGGCGGAAACGCGGTCAGTTTCGTGGCGAAGTGGGATGGCAGTGCGTGGAGTGCGCTGGGTACCGGCGTCAATGCCACGGTGAATGCCCTGGCGGTGGACGCCGCCGGCAACGTCTACGCGGGTGGCTCATTCACGAGTGCGGGAGGCAATCCCGCGAGTTTCATCGCCCGATGGACCGGAAACGCGTGGGAAGCACTAGGCAGCGGACTGAGTGGGGATGTCCAGAGCCCGGCCGTTGCAGTCCGAGGCACCACCTTGTACGCCGGGTACCTTGCACCAGGCTCCGTCGGACGCGTGTCGTCCTATTCCGTTGCGGGGGCCGCATTGACTCCCACATTCTCGACGCCCGTCCGCACGGCCAACGGTTTCACCGTGAACGTGACCAACCATGACCCTGCGTATTCATGGGCCGTGTCGTCGTCAGCTGGCTCAGCGGCCATCAGCGCTGGCGGAGCGATCACGGTGACGGGGCTCTCGGCGGGCCAGTCTGCGACGGTCACCGTGACGACCACGCGGGTGGGATACACCAGTGGGCAAGCCACGGTTGCGGGGCAGTCGAAGGCCACGCAGACGGTGTCGTGGTCGCCGCCTGCGAGTGTGACGCTCGCGTCGTTGAGTGCGACGTTGCCGGCTGCGTCCACGACGGGGGACGGGGCTTTGCGCTATTCGGTGGTGAGTGCAGGGTCGACGGGGTGCGCGTTTGCCGATGACACATCTCCTGTGTTGACGTATGCGTCGGCGGGGTCCTGCACGGTGCAGGCGACTGCGTTGTCGTCGTCGACGTACCTCGATGATTCGGTATCGACGGTGGTCGCGATCACCCAGGCGACGCCGACGGTGACCTGGTCACCGCAGACCGCCCTGTCCCTGCCGGGCACATCGGTCACGCCGGTGGCTGCCTCCACAACCGGTGATGGCACCATCGCCTACGCCGTGACCAACGCGGGCACAACCGGCTGCACCTGGAATTCCCTGAGTGGCACGTTGAGTTACACGTCCGCAGGTTCGTGCGTTGTCACTGCCGCGTCCTCCGCGACGACCCGGTACGCCGCGGGATCGACCTCGGTGACCTTCGTGGTGTCGAAGGCCACGCAGACGGTGTCGTGGTCGCCGCCTGCGAGTGTGACGCTCGCGTCGTTGAGTGCGACGTTGCCGGCTGCGTCCACGACGGGGGACGGGGCTTTGCGCTATTCGGTGGTGAATGCGGGTGCGACGGGGTGCGCGTTTGCCGATGACACATCGCCGGTGTTGACGTATGTGTCGGCGGGGTCCTGCACGGTGCGGTCAACTGCGTTGTCGTCGTCGACGTATCTGGATGATTCGGTGTCGACGGTGGTCGCGGTCACTCGGGCAATGCCGACGGTGACATGGTCGCCGCAGACCGCCCTGCTCACCCCGGGGACCACTGTCGCTCCGTCGCCTGCGACGACGAGTGGTGATGGTGTCCTTGCGTATGCGGTGACGAGTGTGGGGACCACGGGGTGCACATGGGATGACACCGCGGGGACCTTGACCTATGCCTCAGCCGGTGCGTGCACCGTGCGCGCGACAGCAACTGCGTCTGCGAGGTACCAGTCGGCCTACGTGGACGTGACCTTCACGATCACGGATCCTGCGCCAGCCCCGCCGCCTCCCGCGCCGAATCCACACCCGATCGCGTCGCCGAGCCCGAGCCCAAGTCCGAGCCCGAGCCCAAGTCCGAGCCCTAGCTCTAGCCCGAGTCCCTCCCCGTCACCCAGTCCGTCGCCCTCGC
>CAZICY010000017.1:0-36289 GCA_964537955.1 uncultured Actinomyces sp.
TCATCCTCATCTCGCACAACATGCCGCAGGTCTTCGACGTCGCCGACCGCATCCATGTGCAGCGCCTCGGTCGCCGCGCGGCGGTGGTCACTCCGCAGTCGCACCAGATGAACGACGTCGTCGCCATCATGACCGGCGCCATGACGGTGCCGGAGGCCGAGCAGCAGCTCGCCCCTGTCCGCTAGCGACACAGGCACGAGCGATACGGGCCCTAGCAATGCGGGCCCTAGCGGTAGAGGGCAGGTCGCTCCGGCAGGTCGATCGCCTGCGGGCCCTGCGTGATCGCCGCGACAGCCGCATTGGCCGTGATCGTGGCGAGCAGGCCGTCCCAGGCCGTCGCGCCACTCGTGCGCCCGGTGTGCGTGGCGTCGACCCAGGCCTGGAGCTGGCGACGGTAGGCGTCCTCGAATCGGCCGAGCCACAACTCGGGCACCTCATGGCCGATCGCGCGCTCGGCGCGCCGGGTGAGGTAGGCGCCGTCGCCCATCTCGACGGTGCCCTCGCTGCCGACGACCTCGCAGCGCACCTCGTAGCCGTAGGCCGCGTTGACGAATGCCTCGATCTCCACGATCGCGCCCCCGATCGTGGTGAGCAGCACGAGGATCGGGTCGAGCTCCCCCTCGGGCGTGCGCGGCCCGGGGCGCCCGGCCACGACCTGCACGGTGGCGTAGTCGTCGTCGAGCAGCCACCGGTTGATGTCGATCTCGTGGATGGCTGAGTTGGTGAGCGTGCCCGGGGTGGTCAGGCCGTACGGCGCGAAGGCGTTGCGATGGACGTTGTGCACGATGAGGGGCGCGCCGATCCCGGGCAGAGACTCCTTCAAGGCGACGTAGCCCGGGTCGAAGCGACGCATGAAGCCCAGCGAGATCACGCGCCGCCCCAGGTCGACCTCAGCATCGACGACCGCCTGAGCCGCCGCCACGGTGGGAGCCAGGGGCTTCTCGCAGAGTGTGGGCCGCTGGGCATCGAGGCACAGAAGCGCCTGCTCGGCGTGGAGGTCGTCGGGGGAGGCGATGACAACCGCGTCACTGGAGGCCACCAGTTGCTCGACCGTCGGAGCGACGTTCGCCCCGAGTTCATCTGCGAGAGCCGAGGCACGCGCCGTATCGGCGTCGTAGAGCCAGGCCACCTCGGCACCGGAGACCTCGCGAGCCAGCGAGCGGGCGTGCGAGGTGCCGATGTTGCCGGTGCCGATGATGCCGATGCGCAGGGTGTCCACGCGCGCATTCAAGCAGTGCGTCACTGCGGCCAGGAGATGGCCCGGCGGGTCGGCCAAGCCGCCCCTGTCGGGCTGCCCCGCTTACCATCGAGCCATGCCGAGGTTCGTCGTCGCCCTGCTTGTGGCCGGTGCGCTCGTCCTCGGGTCGGCGGCGATCGGCTCCGCCGAGCAGCCGGCGGTGGGACAGGAGCTGTCCCCCCGCGAGGGGCCGGCTCTCGTCCTCGGCACCGCGCTGCCCGACACCGGTTCGCTGGCGGCCTTCGGCCCAGCGACACAGGCGGCGGTGCGCCTGGCGGTCGACGATGCCAATGCGGCGGGTGGCGTGGGCGGGTCCCCCATCTCCTTGCGCGCGGGCGACTCCGGTGCGCCGGGATCTCGCACCTTCGCGCGGACACTGGCGTCGATGCCGGAGGCGCAGGCGATCATCGGCCCGCTGTCCTCGGCGCTCGTGCTGGAGAATCTCGCCGCTGTCGACGGGCGCACGCTCGTGTCGCCCGCGACGACCAGCCCGCTTCTCAGTGGCGTCCTCGCGCGCACGGTGCCGGCCGAGCCACTCACCGGGGCGATGCTGGCGACCCTGGCCCAGCAGCGCGGTGCGCTGCGCCTGGTCGTGGTGGGTCCGCGCGACCAACTCCCGCTCATCGACGCCGCTTTGGATCGGGCCGGTGATCTGGGGCTCGCCGCGACGAGTGTCGCCTTCAGCAAGCGCCAGTCGGCCGCCAACGTCGCCTCGCGCGTCGTGCGCTCGAGTGCCGACGCGATGCTGCTCGCCTCCGGCCCGGAGACGACCGGCATCCTGCGCGAGCTCCTGCGCCGCGGCATGCCCGCGCTCGTCCTGCTCACCCCGAACGCGTCGGCAGGGGTCGTGCCGCGCGACCTGCGCCGCGGCACCCTCGACGGTGCGCTCGCGCTCGAGCTCGACCTGACCGTGCCGCCGTCGCTCGCCCGCCGCATCGCCTCGGCCGCGCCCGGTGCCAGCCAGACGGCGTACTCCGCCCAGGCCTATGACGCAGCAGCGATCGCCATCCTCGCCGCGGAGTCCGCTGCCCGTCTGACGGGGCAGATCACTGAGCAGGGGGTGCGAGCGGCGCTGCCCGCGGTGACGGCGGTCGGCACGGCATGCGAGGGCCTCGAACGCTGCCTGCGCCTGGTGCGCAGGGGTATCGACATCGACTACGTCGGGTACGCCGGTCCCTACGCGCTGGACGCGGCGGGCAACCCGGGCGCGGCGCGCTACCTCGTGCGCGTCTTTGGCACGGACAACAGGCCGGGGTCGTCCGCGCGGCCGGTTCGCTATCCGTGACGGCGTCTACGGCAGCATCCCGGCCCGCTGGGCCATGCGATACATGTCGGTTTTTGTCGGCAGCGGGGTGCCTGCCTTGCGCGCCTTCGCCCGCACGCGCTTGATGTACTCCTCCGCCGTCGTGCGCGAGACGTTCATGCGGCGAGCGACCGACTCCATCTTCAGCCCCGAGGCGTAGAGCACCATCGCGCGGCGCTCCTGGTCGGACAGGTGCAGCTGATCGTCGGGCTGGCTGAGCAGGGCCGAGGCGACCTCCGGCGACATCACCTGCTCGCCCCGCAGCGCGGCCCGGAGCGCCTGGAGCACCTCGTCGGGGCGGGCCTGCTTCGACACGTAGCCGACGACGCCCGCCGCTAGGCAGGCGCGGATCGTCGCGGGATCGCCCAGGGCGCTCACGACGATCACGGGGACCTGCAGGTCGGCGATCGCGGCGACGTTGACCACGGGGGAGCGGCCGTCATTGAGGTCGAGGTCCAAGATCACCAGGTCAGCGCCGTCCGCCTGGATGGCAGCCACGGCCTCCTCGAGGGAACCCCCGGCGTAGACGATCTCGACGTCCCCCAGCCGGTCGGCGTCCTGGGAATGGGGGACAAGCAGGCTCACCATCGCATCGCGCACGAGAGGATGGTCCTCGAGGACTACCAGTCGATTGCGAGGCACGCACTTGCCCCTCACGTCGAAGTCGTGGCTGCAGCCTAGTCCTCCGCGCTCGGAAGTGGCGACCCTTCGCAGGGGCCTATCCGTGACCATCGCCTGGGGCAGCGTCACCGTCATCGCCGTCGTCGCGCTCACCGTGGCCCTGGGTGCGCGCGATGGTGCGACCTTGGCGTTCGTGGCCCTTGCGGGTGCACTCGCCGTGGCCGGCGTCGCGTGGAGACGTGTGTCCTGGGGCCCGTGGATGTCGCTCGCCGCTGTCGCAGTCGTCGTCGCGGTCGGCCTCGCCTCGCCCACCACGCGCCTGGACGCACTGGTGATGGGCACCTACACGGTCGTCTTCCTCGCGGTGCTCATCACCTCGCGGCCCTGGGGGCTGGCGTGGGTCGGCTGTGGGGTGCTCGCGATGTCCCTCGTGGCGACGCGCTCGGACCTCGTCGTCCAGGCGGGCGGTATGACCATCAACGTGGGCGCCGTCGCGGTCGTCCAGATGGTCGTCGCGGGGACGTGGCTGTGGTGGGCCTGGCATGCGGCCTTCGACCAGGCGGCGCGCCGCGACGCCTTGGCGGCCGAGCAGGAGCAGGTCATCGCCGACTCGATCGCCCTGCAGGAGCGCACTCTGGCGTGGCGCGACACGATCACGCGCACGCACGAGACGATCCTCAACGACCTGCGCTATGTCCTGCGCTCGCCCGCCATCGACCGCGCACGGCTGAGCGAGCAGTTGCTCACCACGCGAGATCGACGCGCGCAGCCGCCCCGCGACGCGGTGACGCCCCTGGAGATCGAGGACCTGGCAGGGATCGAGGCCCGCCTACGCGCTGAGTTCTCCGGCTCCCTGGACCTCCATGTGCTCACGGTGACGTCCGAGGCCGCTCGCGTCGCCGAGGTCGAGCCGATCCTGGTGGAGATCGTCCGCAACATCGCACGCCACTCCGACGCAGGCCGTATCGAGGTCGTCATCGACGACGCGGACCGCGGAGTGCGCATCACGGTCGCCGACGACGGATCGACGCCGGCGGCCTCGGAGTCCCCTCCGGGCATCGGCCGCTCGGTGGTCGTCGGCGAGACCCTCGCGGCGCATGGCGCCCGTCTCGAGGAGGAGGCGCACCGGTCGGTCATCACCCTGCCCGGGGACGCCGGGGCGGCCACCAGTCCGGGTCGCACCCTGCCGCTGCTCTTCAGCGTCATCCTGGTGGCCAGCGCGCTCGGGGGCTCGGTGCAGTTCCTGCTCCTGCTCGCGGGAGCCTCGCTCACCTACCTCCCTGTCACGCTGGCCGCCTGCGCACTCACCGCGTTCGGAGTCGTGACGGTGCTGCGCGGCCGGACCGTCGGTCTCCTTGTCGTGGCCGCGGCAGCCGCCCTCGCTGCCGCAGTGCCCTGGGGCATCGTCGCCGCGCAGCCCGTCTGCGGGGAGCCGCCCCTGGTGCTCACCACGATCAACCTCTCGCTCAATGCGTTCTTCGCGATCCTGCTGTGGGCGCGCAGCCGCTGGTCCTGGCTGCTGGTCGCCCCCGCGCTCCTTGGAGTCCTCGCCCTCGACCTCCTGCCCGGGGTGGGGTGCCCACTCCAGGGCGCGGACGTGCTCCTGAGCTCCGCCATCCTCATCCCCGGAGCCCTGGTGCTGTCCTGGCTGAGCACCCGCAGCGCTGCCCGGTGGGAGCGCGAGGACCGGCAGCGGTGGGAGACGGAAATCGTCGAGATGGCGCGTGCGGAGGCCGATGTCGACCTTGCCCGCGTCCTCGGCGACAGCATCGACCGGGCATGGGCGCTCATGTGGGAGATCGCCGAGGGCGCCCCACTCGACGACGCGCGTCGCCGGCAGCTGCGCACGGTCGAGGCCACGATCCGCTCCTCGCTGCAGGCGGATCCGCGCACCTCCGGCGGCTTCGTGCTCGCAGCCAGGCAGGTTGTCGCCGCGGCGGCGGCACAGCAGGTGCCCGTCCATGTGCGCGCGCTGCGCGGCTCCTGTGATCCGCGTCCGCTCGATCCGGGGCTGGTCACGACGCTCACCGGCATGGTCGTGGCCGAGGACGCCGATTCCGATACGGGTGCGAGCATCCACGTCTTCTTCGATGGCCACGACGACTACCTCGCGATCAGCCTGCCGGCCGCGGCCGCCGCCCGTGCCGGCTTCGTGCCTGGCTGGAGCCATGAGGCGGACTGCTGCTCGATCGAGGTGGAGTACGTCGGGGATGACCACACCCCGTCCGCCGATGTGACGGTCATGGTGTCTCGCGCCTCCTCGGTGACGGATGCGCAGGGCGCTGTGGTTGGGTAGAGAGGTGCAGATCTCCGCAGACGTCGTGGTCATCGGCAGCGGCATGGGTGGGGCGACGTTCGCCTATGGCCTTGCCCAGCGCGGGATCGACGTCCTCGTGCTCGAGCGCGGGCACCGCCTGCCCAAGGAAGCGGAGAACACCTCGCCCGAGGCGGTCTTCGTGCAGAGGCGCTACAAGCCGGACGACACCTGGTACACCGTCGACGGGACGCCCTTCGCTCCCGGTGTGCACTACGTCGTGGGCGGCAACACCAAGGTCTACGGATCCTCGCTGCCGCGCCTGCGCGAGCGCGACTTCGAGGAGACGGTCTACCCCAGCGGAGTCTCCCCGGCGTGGCCCTTCACCTACGCCGACCTGGAGCCCCACTACGTGCGAGCCGAGCGGCTCTACAACGTGCACGGTTCGCCCGCGGACTTCGAGCCGTGGCGCAGCGAGCCCTATCCCTATCCCGCGCTCGCGCACGAGCCCTACGTCGCGGAGACGCTGCGCCGCCTGGCCGAGCAGGGCGTGCATCCTGCGACCACCGCCATGGGGGTCGACCTGCGCCCCGGCGGCAAGTGCATTCGCTGCAGCACCTGCGACGGCTTCCCCTGCCGCTGGGACGCCAAGTCCGATGCCGAGGTCTGCGCCCTGGAGCCGGCGGTCGCGACCGGTCGGGTGCGTGTCGTCGAGGGCGCCTACGTCGACCGCGTCGAGACGGATGCCTCCGGGCGCATCGCGCGCGCGGTCGGTCACGTGGACGGCGAGCCGCTCGAGGTGTCGGGCCGCGTCTTCGGGCTCGCTGCGGGCGCGGCCAACACCGCAGCGCTGCTCCTGCGCAGCGGAGTCGCCAACTCCTCGGGTCTGGTCGGGTCTCGCTACATGATGCACAACAACACGCATATCGCCGCGATCGATCCGCGGCGTACCAATGACGTCGTCTTCCAGAAGACCGCCTGCGTCAACGACTTCTACGACGACATGGGCGACGGCTACCCCGGCGGCACGCTCCAGCTCATCGGCAAGGTGCAGGCGTCGATGATGAAGACCCACGCGCGCCGTGCACCACTGTCGGTGCTCAAGCCCATGGCCGCGCGCAGCATGGAGTGGCTCGTCATGACCGAGGACACGCCCGACCCCGCCAACCGCATCGCCCTCGACTCCCAGGGCCGCGTCACCGTGTCATGGCAGCGGACCAACTACGACCGGCATGAGCTGCTGCTGGCCAAGGCGAGGGAGTTGCTCAAGGGGGCGGGCTACGTCGCTGTGTTCGAGCAGCGCTTCGATATCTCGATGAACTCCCACATGTGCGGCACGGCCGTCGCCGGCGAGGATCCGGGAGCGAGCGTCGTCGACCGCGACTGCCGCAGTCACGACCACGACAATCTCTATGTCGTCGACTCGGCCTTCTTCCCCTCCTCGGGGGCGCAGAACCCGGCACTGACGATCGCTGCCAATGCCCTGCGCGTCGCAGACCTCGTCCCCGCCTGAGTAGCCTCTCGTCATGAACTCGGGTCCCCTTTTCCTCATCGCTGTCATCAAGCCGGACATGGCGCAGGCCGACGCGGTCGCCGAGCGCCTGCGCATCATGCGGGATGCGACTCGCGAGGAGCCGGGCAACGTCTTCATGGAGTTGGTCGTGGGGGACGAGCCCGACACCTGGCTCATGCTCGAGAAGTTCGCCTCGCGGGCGGCCTGGGAGGAGCACATGACCCTGTCGCATGTCACCGAGGGCAATGCCTTCCTCGCCGACAAGCTGCGCGAGCCCACCGAGCTCCGCTTCTACGTCGAGAAGTAGGCCTCAGCGCTGCTTCGACAGCTCCCCGACCGCTTCCACGATCGCGTCGGGGGATTCCCAATTGAGCATGTGGCCCGCGGTGGGCACCCACCAAGCCTGCGCTCCGGGGATGCCCTCGGCCATGCGCTCCGACTGCCACGGAGGCGTGGTGGTGTCCTTGCGCCCGCAGAGCACGATGGTGGGCACGGTGATCTCGCCGAGGCGGTCGCCACGATCCTCTGCGCTGAATGCCTCGAGGATCGGGAGCAGGGGCTTGTGGTCCGCTGCCCGGAAGGTCTCCAGGAAGACCTGCACCATCGCCGGCGATGGATTGTCTCCGCACAGGCCGGATCCGAAGATCGTGCCGACGGTGTCGTTGCCCACCATGACCTGCAGGAGCCCCGACTTGATGAGGGGGATCTGCGCTTGGTTCTGCGGCGCACCGTGCAGGACATCACCGGGGAAGGTCGACATGAGGATGAGGCCACGCAGCCGCTCGGCGACGCCCGGTACGTCGAGCACCGCGGCGATGGCGAGGAACCCACCCATGGAGTGCGCGAGCAGCACCGCATCATGCGCGTCGACCGCCTCGAGCACGGCGAGGTAGTCGCTCGCCATCGTGGCGGTGCTGATGCCGTCCGCGCCGATCGTCGACTGCCCGTGGCCGCGCTGATCGAAGGCGACGACGCGGTAGCCGCGAGCGAGGAGCATGTCCCACAGCACGCTCCACTCGACGATGCTCATGTAGATGCCGTGCGCCAGCACGACGGTGGGCCCATCCCCGGCACTCACCACGCGGATGCGGGTGCCGTCGGGCCGCTCCACGACCGTCGTCTGGCCGCGGGGTTCGGCGCTGACCAGGTCGTAGGGGTAGGGGTCCTGCCCGGCGCGCACGGCAGCGGCCCGACGACGGGCGGCGAGGGCGGTGGCAGCTACGACAGCTGTGACGGCTGTTCCGGCGACGAGGGTGCGTCTCATGGGGTTGGATACTTCCATGCTTCGTGCCGCCGAGTGCCGGGTCGAGGACCTTGCCGTCATCGTCGCTGAGCAGACCCAGCTGACGGACTACCCATTGGCCGATCGCGTCGAGGCCAATGTGCTCGTGTACGCCGCGGACGCCCTGCGGGCGGCGGACCGTGGAGCCGCCCTGGACGAACTGGCCCGCGCCCTGAGCGAGGGTCCCGGTGTCGTCATCATCGAGGGCGCACTCGATCCCGCCACCGTCGACCGGGCGACCGAGGTTTTCTTCGGCATCATCGACGAGCAGAGGTCGGCGGGCACGTCCGTGGGCGACCACTTCGCCAAGCCCGGGGCCAACGACCGCATCTGGAACTCCCTGGAGAAGCTCGCCGTCTCCGATCCGGGCGTGTTCGTGGACTACCACGGCAACGACATCATCGACCTTGTCTCGACCGCCTGGCTCGGGCCGGCGTACCAGATGACCGCGCAGGTCAACGTCGTCAATCCCGGGGGCGCCGCCCAGGTGCCGCACCGCGACTATCACCTCGGCTTCATGTCGTCCGCGCAGATCGAGCGCTACCCCGATCACGTGCACCAGATCTCCCCCGGCCTCACTCTGCAGGGGGCCATCGCGCATGGCGACACGCCGATCGAGACCGGGCCCACCATGCTGCTACCGCACTCGCAGAAGTATCCGGCCGGCTATCTCATCGCGGACCGAGAGGACTTCGCCGAGTTCACCACTGCGCACTGCGTTCAGGTGCCCTTCGCCAAGGGCGACGCGATCTTCTTCAATCCCGCGCTCATCCATGGAGCGGGCACCAACCGCACCCCGGACGTGCGGCGCATGGTCAATCTCCTGCAGGTGAGCAGCGCCTTCGGTCGCGCGATGGAGAGCATCGACCGCGAGCGGATCGTCCTGGCGATCTATCCCGAGCTGCTCGCACGCGGCGAGGATCCGCGCGCCGAGATCGCGCTGCGCTCGGCCGCGGAGGGGTATCCCTTCCCCACCAATCTCGACCGCGATCCGCCGGTGGGCGGCCTCGCCCCGCCGAGCCAGGCGGACGTCGTGCGCGCGGCGCTGGGGGAGCGGCGCACGCTCGAGGAACTTCGGGGGGTACTGAAGGAGCACGCCACCCGGAGGGAAACCACGTGAGCACCCAGCCATCCGCCCCCAACATCCTGCGCATCGGTGTCATCGGCACAGGTCGCATCGGCCGCATGCACTCCGACTACATCGCACGCCAGACCCCGCGCGTCACGCTGTCGGCGGTGAGCGATGTCAATGCCGCGTCGGCTGCCGAGGTCGGCGCGATGTACGGCGTGCCCGCGGTGAGCGCCGAGGAGGTCATCGCGTTGTCGGACGCGGTGGCGATCTGCACCTCGACGGACACCCATGTCGACTACATCGTCGCGGCAGCGGAGGCCGGCAAGGCGATCTTCTGCGAGAAGCCGGTCAGCCTCGACCTCGCCGAAGTGGACCGCGCGGCCGAGGTCCTCGAGCGCACGGGTGTGCCGTTCATGGTCGGGTTCAATCGACGCTTCGATCCGGGCCACCGTGCTGTGCGCGACGCGGTCGTCAGCGGACGCATCGGCGACATCCGCATGGCGCGTGTGACGAGCCGCGATCCCTCCCCGCCCCCGGTGGAGTACGTCAAGGTGAGCGGCGGCATCTGGGTCGACATGATGATCCACGACTTCGACATGGCCGCCTTCGTCGTCGGCTCCCCCGTCGTCAAGGTCTGGGCGCAGGGTGCCAATCTCATCGACCCCGCCATCGGTGAGGCGGGCGATGTCGACCTCGGCGTGGCCGTGCTCACCCACGCCAACGGCGCCATCACCACGATCGACATCTCGCGCGAGGCGCCCTACGGCTACGACCAGCGGGTCGAGGTTCTCGGCTCGCTCGGCATGGCCGTGTCGGACAACGAACGGCTCCACGGCAGTGAGATCTACCTGGCCGACGAGACGCGTCGGCCCGTGCTGCCGAACTTCTTCATCGAGCGCTACGAGACGGCCTACCGCGACCAGTGGCGCTACTTCGCCGACTATGTGCGCGACGGCGGTGAATCGCCCGTGTCCCTGGCCGATGGCCGCGCGCCCGTGGTCATCGCGACCGCGGCCGCCGAGAGTGCGCGGACCGGCGTACCCGTCTCGATCTAGGCAGCGTGGATGCGCGCAAGACTGACCGTGCCCCGCAATCGCTAGAGGATCGCGGGGGTCTTGCCGGCGGCGTAGAGGCGCATCCCGGAGGAGTAGACGCTGAGGGCGTACTGGCCGTAGCCGGCCAACTTGGTGCCCATGCCCTCGTAGCCCGACTTCGCACCGAGTCGAACGAGCGAGCTCACGCCCTGGCCATCCTCACCGGTCACCGTGAAGAGCTGGTCGACATCCTCCTCGAAGTCCTCACCCGGATTGCTCACGCCGGTGTACTGGACGACGACGGTGAACCCGTCGGTGCCGTCGCCGAACCGCTGTCCGACGATGGAGACGTCCGAGACCCGACCGACCGTGTCGGCCACCTGCGGAGAGGGGATCCGGTTGGTGACGACGGGCGAGTCGATGAAGTCAGGGGAGCCGGCGATGATGAGCTCGCGGTTGGCGGGATCGAAGCAGGCAAGGTGCACGCTCGTCCCACTCGATCCGATGACCGGCCAGTAGAGCGTGGTGTTGACGGCCTCGGGCGCGGTGAAGGTGCCGTTGGAGGACAACTCGGTGATCCACCACACGGACGGGTTGTCCGCGGGCCGCTCGGGGATGTCCGGCGTCACCGATGCGTAGGCGCGTCGGCCGTCACTGGTGAAGTCCGAGATGACGAGGGCCTGGGCCGGGGTGCCGAGGAGCAGGGGCGTCTGCGCGCTCCAGCCGCTTCCCGCCGCAAAGGTGCGGTAGTAGGTGCCGTCGCCCCGGGTGCCCTCGGCCCCCGTCCGGTAGGCGAGGGCGAAGCCATTCGCACGCCCGACGCGCGCGGCGACCGGGTAGTACTGCAGGGGCGAGCCCCCGGGAATGCCGCGCAGTTGAGTCGTTGACGCCTGGCGCGTGGCAACCGTGTAGACAGTCGCGTACTCCCTTGATCGATTGTTGGCGGTGTCGCGCCAGATGATGAGTGCGCGCCGGCCGTCGCTCGATAGGGCGAGCTCCTCGACCGTGGCGTTGCGGCTCATCGAGAGGTTCCTCTTGGTGAAGGCTTGGTCGCCTGAGCGACGGCAGGCGATGGCTGCACCGAAGTCAGCGCTCCAGGCTGTGCACACGTCTCCGCGGGCATTGCCCTGAGCGACCAGGCGCTCGGGGTCAGTGTGCAACCGGGTCCACTTGCCCCACGTGTCGGTTGAGGCGTCGTAGTCGCGGTACCTATCGCCCGAGAAGACGACGCCCTTGCCGCTGGCGGCCATGGTCACTCGCCAAGCGGGGCCATCTTCGGCAGAGATGTCGTAGTCGACGGGGTACCAGTTGTTGAGGGCATCGGGATTGGCCTGCGCGGGCGGGGCGGTGAGCAGGACCAGGCCGACGGTGGCTGTGGCAAGGGCGGCGACGAGGCGACGTGGACTCATGGGGAGAGGGTGGCGTCCGCGGGCCCGGCGGTCACGCGAAGGCGGGCAGATGGGGTGCTAGTGCCCCGTCGGACTACCTAGGCCCCTAGACCCCGCGACCCTAGACCCCGCGGCGCTGGGCCTTGAGGCCGATGTCCATGCGCTCGCGGGCCTCGCGCACCTGAGCGCGCTCGCTCACCTCAGGAACGCCGACCTGCCAGAAGGCCCCGCCCTCGGTCCAGTCGGACTCGCGCACGCGCAGGACGATGACGTTGACCCCGGGCTGCTGATCCGCGAGGGCTGACCGCAGTTCGTCGATGCCGGCGACCGTCACCGCGCGTGCCCCCATCGCCGCTGCATGCGCGCGGAAGTCGACGCGCGCGCCGGTATCGCCGTGGGAGTCGCGGAGCATGTTGTTGTACGACGCGCCACCCTGGCCCACCTGCAGGCGCTCGATGACGGCGAAGCCCTCGTTGTCGCACACCAGGATCGTCATGTCGATCCCCGACAGCGCTGCGGAGAAGATGTCGGAGTTCATCATCATGTAGGCGCCGTCGCCGACGAGCACGTAGGTGCGACCGCGACCGGCGTTGGCGATCGCCGCGCCCCAGCCACCGGAGACCTCATATCCCATGGTCGAGAAGCCGTACTCGCAGTCGAAGGTCGCGATGCCCAGGGAGTGCCAGTTGATGTTCAGCTCGCCGGGCAGCCCGCCGGAGGCGGTGAGCACGTAGTCGTCGGGAGTCGCGGCCGCGTTGACCGCGCCCACGACCTGGGCGTAACTGAGCGGCAGGTCCCCATCCGGCGCCGTGCGGTCCGAGATGAAGGCGTCGAGGTCGGCGCGCATCACCTCGCCGGTCGCGGTCCACTCGACGGGTGCGACCCAGTCGCCCAGCCGGGCAGTGAGTTCGAGGAGTCCCTCGCGCGCATCGCCCACGACGGGCAGGGCCCGGTGCTTCACCGCGTCGAAGCGCGCGGCATTGAGCCCGATGAACTGCGCCTGCGGATGAAACGTCGTCCACGATCCGGTGGTGAAGTCCTGCAGGCGCGTCCCCACCGCGAGGATGACGTCGGCGCGCGCCGCGAGCTCGTTCGCGGGTGCAGCGCCAGTGACGCCGATCGGGCCGCCGTACCTCGGGTGGTCCCACAGCAGCGTCGACTTGCCCGCCACCGTCTCGACGACGGGGATGCCGTGGCGCATCGCGAAGTCCGAGAGCTCCCTCTCCGCGAGTGAGTAGTGGACGCCGCCGCCGGCGATGATGAGCGGGCGCTGAGCCTGGCGCAGCAGCGCCGCGGCGCGATCGAGTTCACCGAGGTCGGCGCGCGGACGGGTGGGCGCGTGCACGCGCACCTCGAAGAACTCCTCGGGGAAGTCGTAGGCCATCGCCGCGACGTCCTGCGGGAGGCCGAGGAAGGCCGGCCCGCACTCGCCGGGATCGCGCATCGTGCTCACGGCCTGCGGCAGGGCGCTCAGCACCTGCGCGGGGTCGGTGAGGCGGTCCCAGAAGCGCACCACGGGGCGGAAGGAGTCGTTGACCGTCGTCGACGGCGAGCCGAAGTGCTCCACCTGCTGCAGCACCGGGTCGGGCAGGCGCGAGTGAAAGGTGTCGCCCGCGATGAAGAGCACGGGCAGGCGATTGGCCATCGCCATGCCCGCGGCTGTGACCATGTTGGTCGCACCGGGGCCCACCGAGGAGGTCGCGATCATGATCTGCTGGCGGCGCTTGGCCTTGGCGTACGCCGCTGCCGCCAGGCCCATGCCCTGCTCGTTCTGCCCGCGCCAGGTCGGCAGCGCGTCGCGGTGCATCTCGAGCGAGTGGCCGAGGCTCGTCACGTTGCCGTGGCCGAAGATCGCGAAGACACCGGGGAAGAGGGGCGCCTCGATGGGCGCTGCTCCGGGTGTGGGCTCCATCATCACCCGCTGAGCGATGAGGTAGCGGACGATCGCCTCGGCGGTGGTGATCCTCATGCGCTCGCTCCCAGGTCGACGACGGGCTCCCAGCGACGGGAGTCCCACGAGGCGATCAGCGCCTGCTGCACGCTCACGATATCGACGGCCTCACGGAAGCCGGGACTGAAGGATCCGCCGGTCGCCAGGGCCTGGAGGAAGGCCAGGTCCTCGGTCGCGACGATGTCCTCGAAGCCGATCGCATTGGCCTGCCCCGGCACGAAAGCGCCGTGGAAGGGGAAACGGTCGCCACCGAAGATGGTCGTCCAGCCTGTCTCCTTGATCGACGGGTCATGACGGTAGTACTGCAGCTCGTTGAGGCGCTCGAAGTTCCACGCGAGCGCGCCCTTGGTGCCGTAGATCTCGAAGGCGTTCTGGCTCTCGGGCCCGATCGTCGTGCGCGAGGTCTCGAAGGTGCCGGTCGCGCCGCCCGCGAAGCGGCAGAGCATGGACGCGAAGTCTTCGTTCTCCACCGGGCCGGTTGGGTCGCCGGGATTGCCGCGGCCGTAGTGACTCGCCGCGCCCTGCGGCAGCGGTCGCTGAGTGATGACGGTGTGCTGCATGCCGACGACCTCGGTGATCGGGCCCACGAGCGCATGCGCGAGTGACACGGAGTGGCTGAGGATGTCCGAGCTCACGCCGTAGCCGCCCTCGGCGAGCTTGAAGCGCCAGGTGAGCAAGCCCATCTCGTCGGAGCCGTACATCGACAGGAAGCGCCCGCGGTAGTGGGTGATCTCCCCGAGAGCGCCGGAGGAGATCAGCTCGCGGGCATGCAGCACCAGCGGCGACCAGAGGTAGTTGTAGCCGACGCCCGTGAGGACCCCGGCCTTCTTTGCCGCGGCGTACGCCTCCACGGTCTGTGCGGGGGTGCCACCGATCGGCTTCTCGCTGAAGATCGCCTTTCCTGCAGCCGCAGCCGCCTCGATCATCGGCACGTGCAGCATGTTGGGTGCCGTCACCCACACGGCGTCCACGTCGGGCGATGCCACAGCCTCGGCCCAGTCGGCGGTCGCCCGCGCGAATCCGAAGTCGCGGGTGGCGCGCTCGCGTCGCTCCGCCTCCGTGTCGGCGCACACGACGAGCTCGGGCTGGAAGCTGCGGTCGGGGAAGAGCGACGGGATGCGCAGCATGGAGCGCGAATGCGCCTGGCCCATCCAGCCCAGTCCCAGCACGGCAATGCCGATGCGCTTCATCGGATCCTCCCTGCAGCCGAGGTCATCGGCAGTCGTGGATCCGTGTCATCCCAGGTGCCGCGGATCCAGTGGTGGTTCGGGTCGTCGCAGAAGGCCATCGTCCGGTCATCGCCGGGACCGGCCAGGACATTGAGGAAGTACATCGGGTAGTCCGGTGCCGCTGCTGTCGGGCCGTGGTAGCCCTGCGGGACGAGGTAGGTGTCGCCGTCCCTGATCGTCACCGTCTCGTCGACGCTGCCGTCGACCGTGTAGACGCGGAACAGCCCCGTGCCCTCCGGATCGCCATGCAGCGACTCCTGCTTGCCGATGCGGAAGTAGTAGATCTCTTCATTGGTGGTCGGGCAGTCGCCGATCCCGTCGTGGCGGTGCGGTGGCCAGCTCGACCAGTTGCCGCCCGGGGTGATCACTTCGCACACGTTGATGCGATCCGCCGCCGTGAACGAGTCGGGTGTCGCGACGTTAGTGACCTGGCGCGTCGCCCGGCCGCCGCCGCGCACCTCGACCGGCACGTCGGGGGCGGCTGTGTAGGCCGGCGGGTGATCGGTGCGGGCCTTGGCCGTGAGGATGGCGACCTCTCCGGTCACGCCACTGAGCTCCAGGCGGCTGCCCCGGGGGACGTAGACCCAGTCGCTCACCGCGGCGAAGACCCCGTCTCGGCCGGCCAGGGTGTAGGCCGTCTCCGCACCGTCCCTGGTCATCGTCACCGTCACGTCACGCGCCGAGAGCGGCAGCACCACGGCCTCGCGGTCGCCGAGGTCCATCGTGTGATCGCGGTCGACGACGGTGAGGCCGCTGTAGGCCCAGCCCGCTTCCTCTGCCGTGATCGACATCGGCCCGTGTGCGTGCGCGAGCGTGCCGTGCGGCCTGTGCCATCCAGAGCTCATGACCCACCTCCGTTGCTGCCGTCTGCGGTGCCGTGGACGATCTGTGCGGCGGTGGCGACGACGCCCTCGACATCACCGTCGTGCGGGTAGAGCAGCGCGCGACCGGGGATGAGCCCGCGCACGTTGGGCTCGCGCATGGCCTGCTCCCAGCCCGCGATGACCTCGGGGGCCCGCTCGCCCGGATCGCCACCGAGCATGAGGATCGGCATGGTCGTTGCCGCTGCGACCTCGGCCATCCGCCCGGTCGCGGGGATCTTGAGCCAGGTGTGGGCACTGCTCGAGCCGAGCCCGGACGCGATGGCGACCGCGCGGATGAGCTCCTCATCGCGCGTGTCGAGGTAGGCACGTCCCGCGTCGTCCTTGAGATAGGGCAGCGGCTCCACCATGCAGGCGACGCCCTGGTCGCTGAGCTTGGTCACCACGTCGCCGCACATCTCGATGGTGCGCGCGACCCCCGGGTCGGTGAACTCGATGCGCAGCAGCAACTTGCCGCCGTCGAGCCCAGCCGTCGTGATGTGGTCCGGGTCGTACGCCGTGATCCGATCGTCGAGCTCCCACAGGGCACCCTTGATGCCGCCGCGGTTGATGGTGCCGATGGCGAGCTGGCCGTCGAGTGCGCCGAGCCAGGCGAGCTCCTCGAGGATGTCCGCGCTCGCCATGACGCCGTCGACCCCCGGCACCGACAGCCCGCGCATGAGGTTGTCGAGCAGGGTGTAGCGATCGGCGACCGCGAGTGGGTCGCTCCCGACGGCGAGCATGCCGCGTGCTGTGTGATCGGCGGCGAGGATGAGCAGGTTGCCGTCGGCGCCGGCCACCGTGCGACGTGAGCGCTCTCGCAGCGCTCGCTGCAGCGAGCTCGGCTCGAAGATGCGTGCGTCGCACAGCGCCCGGTAGTGGTCTCGATCCAGCATCAGGACTCCATCATCTGCTCGACCTGCTCGATCGTCGGCATGGCGTCGGCGCAGGTGAGCTTCGTCGCGACGTAGGCGCCAGCCGCATTGGCGAACATGCCGATCTCGGGCACGGTCCACCCCGAGAGCAGGCCGTGCACCAGCGCCCCGCCGAAGGCGTCGCCCGCGCCGAGCCCGCAGAGCACGTCGATGGGCACCGGCGGGATCGTCCAGCGTCCGTCGGCTGTGGCCAGCAGGACGCCGTCACCGCCGCGCTTGACGATCGCGAGGCGCACGCCCTCCGCGAGCAGCGCATCGGCGGCACGATCCGGGTCGGTCTCTCCGACGGCGACCTCGCACTCCACGCGATTGCCGACGACGACGGTGGAGCGGCGTACCGCGGCGAGGGCGACGGCATGCGCGGCATCGCGATCGGACCACATGCTCGGCCGGTAGTCGAGGTCGAGGACGACCTCGGCGCGGCGCTCGCGCAGGTCGAGCCAGTCCTGGCAGGCGTCCGCTGTCGTGCCCTGGGCGAGGGCGCCGAAGGAGATCCACAGGACCGGGCACTCGCGAATCACCTCGACGGGCACGTCGGAGGTCGTCACCTGGGTGTCGGGTGCGGCCGCACCTCGGTAGAAGACGATCTGGGGATCCTCGGGGGGGTCGAGGGCGGCGAGCACCACCGGGGTTTGCCCGTCGCCGGTCCCGACGTACGCCGTGTCGACGCCCCACGAGTCGAGCTGTGCGCGGACGTAGTCACCCAGGGCGCCCTCTCCCACCTTCGTCACGATGGCGGACCGACGGCCGAGGCGTGCCGCGGCCACGGCCACGTTGGTGGGTGATCCGCCCACGGACTTGGCGAAGGTCTGCGGCTCGAGGAAGCTCGCGCCCTCCTGCTGCGCGTAGAGGTCGACGCTCACGCGTCCGATGGTGACGACCTCGGGGATCACGATGACGCCAAGCGCGGCGCGACGACATCGCGCAGGTAGTCCATGGAGGTGATGACCTGCTCGATCGGGCCCTCGCCCTCCGCGGGGAGGCCGTCGGTGATCGCGGTGTCCTGCTCGATGACGTACCAGCCGTCGTAGCCGCGTGACTCGAGCGCCTCCACGACGCCGGCGATGTCGACGTCGCCCTGGCCGAGAGGGGTGAACAGACCCTCCTGGGTGGCTGCCATCAGCGTCTTCTCGCGCGCGAGGACCGGCGGCACGAGGGAGAGGTTGACGTCCTTGAGGTGGACGTGGCCGACCCGGTCGAAGGCCTGCTTCGCGAACTCCACGGGGTCTTGTCCGCCGATGGCCATGTGACCGGTGTCGAGGCAGAAGCCGACGTCGCAGCCCTCGAGCACCATGTCGATGTCGTCCTTGGTCTCCACGACCGTCTGCACGTGCGAGTGCAGGACCTGCTGCAGGCCGTGCTCGGCACAGATCTCGTCGATCACCGCGAACATCTCCATCATGTGCCTGCGCTCGTCAGCGTTGAGCGGGCGGGGGATCGACCAGTCGGGGTCCATCACGATGGCGGAGATGAACTCGGTCGCGCCTGCGCGCTGGAAGAGATCGGCCACGCGCCGCGCCTCGTTGATTGTCCACTCGCGCATTGCCGGGTCGTGGAGGATCACGGGAGTGAAGCCGCCGATGAGCGTCATGTCGTACTTCGCGAGCTCGGCCTTGACATCCTCCGGCGACGTCGGCAGGAATCCCGGGGCACCGAGTTCGGTCGCCGGCAGGCCAAGGCCCGACATCTCGCTGAGCACGCGCGGCGTGGGGAGCATGGCGCCCCACCCGGGCACCTCGCAGATGCCCCAGGAGATGGGGGCGGACGCGACCCGGTCGAGGAAGGGGCGGTCGGGGAAGGCGGACATGGTGCTCCCGGAAGTCGGCGCGAAGCGCGGCGAGGACGTGCGGATCGGTCGGAACGCCGCTTCGCCGCCGCCCACCGCGCTGCGGGATTGGAACGTTCCAATTCCGGGGGAAATCGTGGCACACTCCCCTGCGGGGGGCAAGCGGCTCCCGGCAGGGGAGTGATGGTCCAAGGAGGGCACTGCAGATGCGGGTCGTCGTCGTGGGGGCCGGGCGCATGGGCGCCATTCGGGCCGAGGACCTGGCCGCCGATGGCCGCGCCGAGGAGATCGTCATCACCAACCGCAATCCCGAGCGTGCCGCCGAGCTCGCGGGCCGCATCGGCACCACCGCGGCCAGCGCGCGGCCCACAGGTGCGCCGGCGCGCGTCATCACCTGTCCCTGGGGCGAGTGGCCTGACGCCGATGCCTACGCCGTGACCACGGCGACCGACACCCACGCCGACCTGCTCGAGCAGCTCGTGCCACGCGGCAAGCCGCTGCTCATCGAGAAGCCTCTCGCCATGACGCTGGCGGAGACGGATGCACTCATCGCGATGGCACAGGGCATCACGATGCAGGTGGGCTTCCAGCGCCGCTTCGACGCGGGACTTCGCCGCATCAAGGAAGCAATCGAGTCGGGTCGCCTCGGCACGCTGTACTCCCTCACGCTCACAGCGCATGACATCGCGCCGGGTTCGCCGGAGTTCATCGCCGGCAGCGGGGGCACCTTCCGAGACATGCTCGTGCACGATCTCGACCAGGCGCGCTGGCTCGGCGGCTCCGAGATCGCGACGGTCTATGCCACGGGCACCGTGCGCGAGCACGCTGCCTACGCCGACGCCGGAGACTACGACGTGGTGGCTGCTCATCTCACCCTCGAGAGCGGGGTCCCCGTGCTCGTGAGCGGGACGCGCCACGACCCGGTGGGCCACGACATCCGAGCGGAGGCCTTCGGCTCGCTCGACTCGATGGCGGCGGGTCTGGGCCCGCGCACGCCACTGCACGCGGCCGACGACGACAGCGAGCGCCTCGTCGGTGCCTACCTCGGGGATGGCGAACTCGAGGTCGACACGTACCGCGGCTTCATGGATCGCTTCCGCGCCGCCTTCGCCGCGGAGACGTCGGCCTTCGTGGATGTCGTGCGTGGCGAGCGTGCCAACCCGTGCACGCCCCAGGACGCCCGCGCCGCGCTCGCCGCGGCCCTTGCGTGCGAGGTCTCGGCGCGTGAGGGCCGTGTCGTGGAGATGCGGGAGATCGGGTGAGCCGACGTCCGACCCTGCACGACGTCGCGGCGCGGGCCGGCGTATCCAAGTCCCTCGTCTCCCTGGCCCTGCAGGGCTCGCCCAAGGTCGCGCCGGCGAGCCGCGATGCGATCCTCGCGGCAGCAGACGAGCTCGGCTATCGCCCCAATCGCACCGCGAGCAGTCTTGTGCGACAGCGCACCCACACCATCGGCGTGCACATCCTCGACCTGCACAACCCCGTCTTCGCCGAGATCCTCGACGGCGTGCAGGAGGCCGTGCGTGGCCACGACTACTCCACCCTCCTCGTCACGGGCAACGCCGACCCGATCACGGAGCGCACCGAGATCACCCGCCTGCTCGAGTCGCGCGTGGAAGGCCTGGTCCTCATCGCCCATCGGCTCTCCGACGACGACCTCGCCGCGATCGCGGCCGAGGTGCCGACCGTGGTGGTCACCTGGCGCACCGATGGCATCGCCAGTCTCGACTCGGTCGCCGGAGACGACCTGGGTGGGGCGCGCCTCGCGGTGGACCACCTGGTCCAGCTCGGCCATGAGCGCATCGCGCACGTCTCCGGCGGCGACAATCGCATCGCCCGCGAGCGGCGCTTGGGCTACGAGGGGGCCATGGCCGATCACGGCCTTGAGCCCCTCGTCGTCGACGGGGCCTTCACCGAACAGGGCGGGTACGCCGGGGCGGAGGCAGCGGTCGATGCAGGTGCGACAGGGCTGGTGGTCGCTAACGACCTGGCAGCGATCGGAGCGCTCGCGGCGTTGCGTACGCGCGGACTGCGCGTGCCAGAGGACGTCTCGGTCGTGGGATACGACGGCATGCGGTTGCTGGACTCGCTCGATCTCACGACGGTGGCGCAGCCGCTATCCGACATGGGGCGCGTCGCGGCGGAGTTGCTGGTCGAGCGCATCGGGAGTCCCGGCAAGCCGTCGTCTCACCGCCTCGTCGAGACGCGACTGGTGCAGCGTGGGAGTGCCGGCCCGGCGCCCTAGCGGCCGATGCCCGGCAGCTTCACCTCGGGCAGGTCGGGGAGGTCGGGCAGCTTGCGCACGAGACGACCGGCGATCGACGCGATCTGCATGCCGATCGTGATGGCGATGATCGAGGCGCCGAAGATGAGAGCCACCGAGCCCTCGCTGTCGAGATTGAGATCGCTGAAGGAGGGCACGCTGCTGCCATCCGCTGCGGCGCCGACGCTCACGGGCACGTCACCCTCGGCCTTGGGCAGGCTGTCATCGGGGCTCCCCGTGATCGCCTCGGTGAGTGCGACCAGACCGAGGGAGCCGGGGACGAGCAGCCAGAAGACAGGGGAGAAGAGCACGAAGGCCGGGATCTGCCGTTTGCCGCGATCCTGGATCAAGATCGCGAGAAAGAGCGCGACCGCTGCCGCGAGCCCGGCAGCCATGACGGCGTCGAGGATCCACGACACGACCTGCTGCACGCTGAAGGCGACGAGGAGCAGGATGACGACCGGGCGGATCGCGCCGCGCGGCTCATTGAAGGCGAGCGCCTGGCCTACGGCATAGACAGCGGCGCCGATCCACGCGACCCATAGAGGCAGTGTCTGATCGGTGAGGTCGGCGAAGTTGTCGGGAGACACCCGCGCCAGCAGGCTGCCGACGAGCACGCCGAAGGTGAGGATGAGGATTTGAACGATCGATGCCACCAGGCGTGATGCCCCGGAGATGACGTGTCCGCTCGCCAATTCCTGCGTCGCCCGCGTGAGCGCAGCACCGGGGATCAGCGTGATCAGGGGCGCGGCGACGACGCGGAGTGGCTGCACGTCCTGATCCAGCACGGAGGCGAAGGAGAACACCGCGAACGCGCACACAGTTGCGGCTACGGGAGGCACCAGTGGCGCGAAGTTGGGCCGCGTGCGCGTGTAGGCCTGGAGGGCACCGACGAAGAGTCCGCACAGCGCGGCGAGAGCGACGCCCCACAGGCTCACTCGGAAGACGAGGGCGAAGCCGGCGGAGGCAACCGCGTAGCCCAGGATCGACAGCCACGGGGGGAATCGCGGCGGCTTGCTGGGAATCGCCTCAAGCTCGCGCGTGCCCTTCGCCAGGTCGAGCTGGCCGCGTCGCGCCTGGACGGCGATGTCGTGCACGTCGGCGGCCTGGTCCAGGCGCAGGGTCTCGTTGCCCTCGGGGATGACGCGCGCCCGCCCGACGACAGGGTCGTCGACCATGACCGCGTTGGGCAGGACGAAGATCCCGAAGTCGGTGCGGTCGTACGCGCGAGCAACGGCGTTCAGAGTCGATGTGACGTCATCGACGGGATAGCCGGCGGCGAGCTGGGCGCGGCCGAGTTCGAGGATGAAGTCCTCGAGAGTCGCTGCCTGGGCCTGCTCGGCCTCGGTGGACTCCGGATGCTGACCGGGCGCGTCGCTGGGATCGGTCACGGGCACAGCCTGCCAGCCGCTACCGTCGTGTGCGTGGCTACCGCACCGTTTCGCCGGGATCCGACGTACCGACCGATCATCGGGGTGGCCAAGGGGGTCTTCGCTGGCCTGGGCGTCCGCTTCGACATCGTGGGGGAGGACCACATCCCCCGGGAGGGTGGCGCTCTCCTCGCGATGAACCACACGAGCTTCCTGGACTTCGCGCTCGGCGGGATGCCCGCCTACCTGCGCGGTAAGCGGCTCGTGCGCTACATGGCCAAGGACGCGGTCTTCTCGCACTGGCTCGGCGGCCCGCTCATGCGCGGTATGCACCACATCCCCGTGGACCGCGAGCACGGCAGCCAGTCGTTCCGCGACGCGGTCACCTACCTCAAGGCGGGGGAGCTCGTCGGGATCTTCCCCGAGGCCACCATGAGCAGGGCCATGGACGTCAAGGAGATCAAGACCGGTGCGGTGCGCATCGCGGTCGCGGCCGACGTACCTCTCATCCCTATGTGCATCCTTGGCGGTGCGCGCATCCTGTCCTACGGGCACAAGGATTTCTCGCGCGGCACAGTCGTGGCGATCACGGTGGGCGAGCCCATGCATCCCAAGCGCGGCCAGGACGCGGAGGCACTCACCGTCGAACTCCGCACGCGCATGCGCGACCTGCTTGACGAGACGGTGGCGCGCTATCCCTACGACGGCTCACCCTGGTGGATCCCCGCACGCCTGGGCGGCTCTGCGCCGACGCTGGAGCAGGCCGAGGTGCTCGACCAGCAGGCGCGTGAGCGCAGGGCCGCCAAGAAGGCAGCCAAGGGCGTGAAGAAGGCGTAGATGAGCCGCCCGCCGGTCGATTACCGATTCATCCTCGCCAATGAGCGCACCTTCCTGGCGTGGCTGCGGACCGGGCTCGCTCTCGTGGCTGGCGGCGTTGCTCTCGATCAGTTCGTCGCGGTTGCCTCGGGCTCGGAGTTCGTGGAGTGGCTGTCGATCGCGACGATCGGCCTGGGGGCAGTCGTCGGCGTAGTGGGCATCGTCCGCTGGCGCCAGGTCGACGACGTGATGCATCAGGGCGGAGAGATGCGTCGGAGCAGCGTCGCGCTCTGGCTCGGGGTGGGCTTCGTCAGCATCGCCATCCTCGTCGGGATCGCGCTCATCCTGGGGGGTTGAGATGAGTCGCTATCCCGACGCGTACACCGATATCGACGAGGGAGACGACGACGCTCCGTTCGACGACCCCGTGGCCCGGACTCGGATGGCCTGGTTGCGCACGCTGCTCATCGTCTCCGTGGTGGGGCTGCTGCTCTGGCGCTCGGCATACGTCGCCGGGCAGGAGTGGTGGTCGCTGGGGTGGTTCGTGCCGAGTCTGGTCATGGTGGGCGTGTGCGTCGCGCGTATGCGCGATCTCGCGCGCAACGGTGTGGGTGACGGCCACATCACTGCGCTGGCCTGGATGGTCGCAGGTTTCCTCGCGCTCGCGACCGTGGGCGTGATCCTCGTGGCGGTCTAGAGCGTTCCGCGCTCGCGCTTGTTGCGCTCGGTCCACTCGCGCATGCGCGGGGGATATCCGACCTTCTGAGTGTCGTAGAGCGGGATGGCCCACTTCTTGGTGAGGTCGACCGCCTCACCGGGCGACTCGATGCGCCGGCGCGTCCACTCTCCGTCGTGGGCGACCAGCACGAGGGTCGTCTCAGTGGCCATGGTCACCGGCTCCAGATAGGCCTCCACGCCCGTGCGCGTGCGCGTGAACTCCTCGAGGTGCCTGATGTCCTCGCGTGTGCTGCCGCGATCCCAGGCGGCGTGCCGCTTGCGACGGTTGAACAACCCCATATCGCCAGTGTGCCAAACCCGCGCTGGCCCCGCGAGGGGGTGCTACCCGTCGGGCCGAACTGCGACATCGGGCCTCGTCGACGCGCTGGCGGTGGGCCTGTCGTGCAACGGATCGGCGTATGACAGGTAGGCGTGGCCCGTGGCCGTAGACAGCCAGCGTGCGCGTCCATCGTCGCTCGCGTCGATGAGGAAGTGACCGGCGGTCACGGCGAGATGGTCCGGCCCGCAGACGAGATGGAGGTTGGCAGGGGTGGTGTTGCTGCCATCGAAGTCGACGGCGTGGTCGAACTGGGCCTGGCTGGCTGGACGGGTGCAGGTGTCGGCCGTACACGTGACGTCCCGACCCGAGACGAGGTCGCGCAGGGCCTCGCTGGGGCGGTAGCGCACAGCGCCGGCGTCGATGATCTGACGGGTGGAGTCGTCGAGCAGCCAGCGCCGCCACGACTCGGCGTCGGCGAGGATCTCGCGGGCGAT
Source organism: uncultured Actinomyces sp. (assembly GCA_964537955.1). Taxonomy (GTDB): domain Bacteria; phylum Actinomycetota; class Actinomycetes; order S36-B12; family S36-B12; genus Mxb001. Next base: position 24,406 of record CAZICY010000017.1, read on the forward strand.
AGGGGCAGGGACCCAGCCATAGCCCGGCACGAACCCCGGCTCGTCGGCGAGATGCAGCGCGGTGGCCGCGTCGACGATGACCGCGGCCTGCTGGCGTGGCCGGCTGCCGGTCGTGCCCGCGGGAGAGAGGGCCCACTCGTCGACCGTTGCATCGGCAAGGTTGCCAGCGGCAATGGACTCCGGGCTGTGGATGGCATCGGCAAGGTTGCCAGCGGCATTTGACTCCGGGCTGTGGATGGCATCGGCAGGGTTGTGCCCACCCGGGCTGCCCGCACCCGCGGTGGCGCCGACCATCTGCGCGTGCAGACGTGCCACCGCCACCGTGAGTGCATCGAATCGCCCGGAGTCGAGTGAGTAGGTCGTCTGGGGGTCAGAGGCGCGCACCGCTGCGCGACGCGCATGGCCCAACTCGGTGAGATGCCGCATGGTCTGCGTCACGGCGTCGTACGGCCCGGTGATCGCCAGCCGTGCCTGCCCGTCCTTGAGCGTCCACATCGCCACCTCGCGCTGCTCCGCCCGCTCTCGGGTGCGGCCTGCCATGCCCGCGGCGTCACGCTTGGCCAGCGACTTGCGCAGCCGGTCGGTCAGCCGGCGCGGATGATCGGTTGCCGCATGGGGGATGACGTCATCGAGCACCCGCTCGCGCAGCGGGGCGGGGACATCGAGGAGCTCCTTCTCCGCCACTCTCAGGTGGCCGTATCCCCAGCACCCCGCCCAGGCCTGCCCTAGCGCACGGGGCAGCGACTCCACGAGCAGTCGAGCGGAGTCCACGCGGCGCCCCGCCGTGCGCGGGGACACTCGGGTCGCCATGCTCACCTCGAGGGCGATCGCGCGCTCGCGCACCTGCCACTCCTCGTCGCGCACGCGCGCCTCCAGGGCACGGCGCTCCGCCTCAGGCAGGGCATCGCCGCCGGATTCGACGAGGTCCTCGCGGACGCGCGAGGCGATCTCGTCCTCGGGCCAGCCGGTTGTCGGGCCGGCGACCGCCGCGGTGGCGATCGTTTGGAAGGCCTCGAACCATGCGGCGCACGCGGTCACCTGTCGGAGGTACGTGATCCGATCATGTGCCGACAGATGCGCGAGATCGATGCGCTCGAGGAGGGAGAGAGCGTGACCGTTGATGCCCGCCTCGCTCGCCAGCGTGAGCAGCCGCTGGTCGTGATCGCTGGATTTCGCGGGCGGCGCAGAGAGTGCGGCTCGCATCGCGTCTTGTGCAGTCGTGGGAATCGCGGCCGATATGGGGTCCATGACGTGACGCTACGTCGACGGTCTGACGGTGAGTTGCCGTTGCGACGCGTTGTGCACAGGCCTGTCCGCGACATGTCCAGGTCACTCGTGGGTTGCGCCGCACTCTTTCGTCTGTTCGTCGTCCACACCTCCCTGGTGACGCGTGCCGGCAAGGTTGCCAGCACCATCCACAGGACGGACTCGACGTACGCGGGCATCCTTGCCGGGACTGTCCACAGGGTCCGGGTTACGCCGCTACCCTCGCCCCATGTCGTACGTCGATCCGCAGGCTGTCGCGGCCTACGCCCGTGACGGAGCGGTGGTCATCCGCGGCGCTTTCACGCCCGACCAGGTCGAGCTGGTCCGCGCGGGCGTCGCACGCAACCTGGCTGAGCCGGGGCCCCTCGTCGCCGTGGCCAGCGAGGCGAGCGACACCGGCCGCTTCGTCGAGGACTTCTGCAATTGGCAGCGGATCCCGGAGTACGAGGAGTTCATCCGCACCTCGCCCGCCGCGCACATCGCGCGCGAACTCATGGCGAGCGAGCACGTCCGGCTCTACCACGATCACCTCCTCGTGAAGGAAGCGAAGACCCAGCAGCGCACACCCTGGCACCAGGATCAGCCCTACTACAACGTGGAAGGCCGCCAGAACGTCTCCATGTGGATGCCGCTCGATCCCGTGCCGCGCGAGTCGACACTGGAGTTCGTCGCGGGCTCCCACCTCGGTCCCTGGCTCATGCCGCGCACCTTCCGCGACGAGCAGGCGAAGTGGTTCCCCGAGGGCACTCTCGGGGAGTTGCCGCGCATCGAGGACGACCGCGACGCATATCCGATCCTCGGCTGGGAGCTCGAGCCGGGCGACGCGGTGTGGTTCCACATGCTCACCCTCCATGGAGCATCGGGGTCTAAGTCCTTGCGCCGCGCTTTCTCCCTGCGGTTCCTCGGCGATGACATGGTCCATGCCCCGCGTGCATGGCGGACGTCCCCGGAGTTCGCCGGCCTCGCCGACGAACTCCCCGCGGGGGCGCCGATGGACCACCCTCTCTTCCCCGTCCTGGTGTAGTCGCCGCCCCGCGTCCACGGGCTCGGGCGTGCGATCATTCGCCACATGGCATCTCCGCGGATCGCGGTCCCGCTCGCCCTCGTCGGCCTCGCCTCGACCCTGCTCGGTGCCCCCGCGGCGGCCTCGGCCTCGGGGCAGTACGTCGATGTGTCCATCGGCGAGACGCCGAATGCCGTCGCAGTGGCCGACAACGGGGTCATCGCCGCCAGCCTCTTCGATGCCCAGGCCGTGGCACTCGTGGACGCGAGTGGCGCCGTGCGCCGAGCGTCCCTCGGCTGCTCGCCGCACGACGTGGCCATAGCGCCGTCCGGCCAGACCGCCTGGGCGGTGTGCCAGAGCGACTCGCACGTCCACATCGTCGACGTTGCGTCCGGCGAGGTGTCCGTCGCCGACATTGGCGCGACCGGACTCGATGACATCGTCTACCTGCCCGCTGTAGACCAACTCCTCATCGCGTCCGTCGAGGGCCAAGTCATCACGGTGAGCGAGGTGTCCGCAGGGAACTATGTGGTGACAGGCAGAGCCGTCACGGCCGGATGGGGGCTGACCGAGCTGGCGCCCTACCCCGATGGAGGCATGGCGTACGCCGTCACCTCCGCCGGCGATCTGATCCTGGTCGACATGGAGTTCGGCGGCCAGGTGGTCGAGGTCCGCCGTGGGACGCCCGCGCGGACCTTCCTCTCGATCGCCCTGAATCCGTGGACCACCAGCCTGTACGCCGCGGTTGTGGACTCGTCCGGACCCACGGAGCGCACGACCGTCGAGTTGATCGACACTCGCTCCGGGGGTGCGCGACAGAGCGTCGACTTGGACTTCACTCTCGCTGGAGCCACGCCCGTCCAGGTGAGCGTCGGATATCGCGGCATCTACGTCTCTGCAGGACTCGCCGCACAGACCCCGACGGGAGAGTCTGGCCTCTTGGTGGTGCCGATCAGCGAGCGAGGAGTGCTGAGTCCTGTGCAGCAAGCCCCGGTGAGTGCCGTCGTCGGCTCCGGGGTTGCCCTCAGTAACGCTGGGGGCCGCGTCGCCTTCGGGACCACCAATGCCACGGTCGTCGCAGCCCTCATCGATGATCCGCCTTACGCCAAGGCCATCCGGATCACCGCGAGCGCGCAGGGGGCAGTCCTGCGGCTAAGCGGCACGACGACCTCATTGCCGCTCCTCACTCGGCTGCACGTCTACGTCAAGGACCTCACGGCCAAGAAGCCGCGCTTCGTCAAGCAGAAGAAGATGACCGCCGTCAGTAGCGATGGCACCATCTCCTGGCGAGGGAACGTGCCGTCGAAGCGCATGGTGGTCTATGTCGCCGGTGACGGCGTGCGCAGCCAGTCCGTCACCGTCACGGCACGCCCGTGACGCGCATCGAGATCCAGCGACGCTTCAGCGACCTCGATCCGCTGGGCCACGTCAACAACGTCGCGTTCCACGACTACCTCCAGGAGGCTCGCATGGGCCTGATCGGCGAACTCGGCGCCGTCGTCAACGATGACTTCGCCCAGGTGGTGGTCTCGCAGGAGATCCGTCACGTGAAGCCCCTCGGCTACTCCCGCGAGCCGATCGTGATCGAGGCAAGAGTCACCGACATGGCCCGCACGTCCTACTCGATCGTCTATCGCATCCTCGACGAGCACGGCGACGTGGCAGCGGAGGCCACGACGCGTCTTGCCGTCGTCGACGCCGTGACCGGCAGGCCCATGCGGATGCCGGAGTCGCTGCGCGAGCAACTGCTCGCCGTGGGCTAGCCCTCCGACCAGAAGACGCGCCGTCCCTGTGCGGTCGCGATCGACACGGGTACGCCGTACGCGCGGGTGAGCGCATCCGCGGTCAAGGTGGTGCTCGCCGCCCCCTGCGCGACGACCCGTCCTCGTGAGAGCAGCGTCGCGGAGTCAGCGAGGGCAGCCAGGCGCCCGAGGTCGTGACCGACGATGACGATCGCGTCACCGGCCTCGCGGCGCCGGCGGATCGCCGCGTCGAGATGCGCCTGGCCTGCGAGGTCGAGTGCGGCGTCGGCCTCGTCGAGGAGCAGCACGGGGGCGCGCTGGGCGAGCACGCGGGCGAGGTGCACGCGTGCGCGCTCGCCGCCGGAGAGGGAGGTGACGGGACGCTCCAGCAGGTCCGCGAGATCGTGCGCGTCGATCACGTCGGCGAGCACGGCCGCATCGTCGGCCTGCGCTGCCGTGCCGCGCCACGGCAGTCGGCCCCAGCCCACCACCTCGCGCGCGGTGAAGGGGAAGGCCAGGGGCGTCTCCTGCGCGAGCAGCGCGCGGCGACGAGCGGCGTCGCGCGCGCCGAGGCGGGACCACGGCAGCCCGTCGAGGAAGACCTCGCCGGCATCGGGTGCAAGGTCACCCGCGAGCACCGCGAGCAGCGTCGACTTGCCCGAGCCGTTGGGCCCGACCAGCGCATGGATCTCCCCGGCCGCGACGGACACGCCCACGCTGTCGAGACGGTCGCGCACCCTGACCTCACGTGCCTCCACGCGCGCGCTCATGCCCAGCCTCCCTGGGCCGTGCGCGTGCGGCGCAGCAGCACGACGAAGACGGGAGCGCCGATGACGGCGGTCACGACTCCGAGGGGGATCTCGACGGGCGACACGACCGTGCGCGCGATCGTGTCGGCGACGAGCAGCAGCAGTGCGCCCGCGAGCGCGGATCCGAGGAGCAGTCCGCCGTGCCGGGGGCCGATGAGCATGCGCACCGCGTGCGGGACCACGAGCCCGACGAAGGCGATGACGCCCACCACCGCGACGCCCGCCGAGACGGCGAGCACGGCCGCGCCGAGGGCAAGCAGACGCGTGCGGTCGACGTCGACGCCCGCAGCCCAGGCCGCGCGGTCACCGAGCGCGAGCACGTCGAGGTCGCGCACGACCACGGCAGCGAGGATCGCGGCGAGCACGACGAAGGGAAGCGTCGACCACACCCCCGGCCACGTCGCGAGCGCGAGGCTGCCGGTCGTCCAGAAGGTCGCCGAGCGTGCGCCTGCCGTGTCGGATACGGCCACGACGACGGAGAGCACCGCCGCCGCGAATGCCGTCACGGCGACGCCGCCGAGCACCAAGGTCACGACCTCCGTGCGGCCTGATCCCGATCGCGCGATCCACAGCACGAGCGCCATGCCGGCCACTCCCGCGACGGTGGCGCCGATCGCGGCAAGCCACGAGGAGTACGCCGCTCCGAGGGCGACGGCGACGACGGCGCCGAGCGCGGCACTCGCCGAGACGCCGATGATCCCGGGGTCGGCGAGGGGATTGCGCAGCGTGCCCTGCAGGAGCGCACCCGACAGGCCGAGTCCGGCGCCCACGATGAGCGTGAGCGCGACGCGCGGCGCACGGATCTCGGTGATGATGACGCTCGATGTCTGGGCGGCGCCGATGAGCAGCGCTGCCGCGGCTGCGGCCGCCAGCACGAGCGCGAGGGCCAGCAGGACCAGGGGCGTGCGCGCGCGCGACCTCATGCCGGGGTCGGGGCGGACAGCGCGAGCGCGCTGCGCAACAGGTCGACGAGCGCCCCCGTGCGCGGGCCATAGGACAGCAGGACCTCGTCGTCGACCGCGATCACGCGCCGCTCGCGACCGGCGGTGGTCTGCGCCACCCCCGGCAGGGACATGAGGCCGTCGATGCCGTTGACCGACTCCAGGCCCCCCGTCATGACGAGCAGCACGTCGGGATCGAGTGCCACGAGCGCTTCCGCAGTCAGCGGGGTGAAGGCCTCCAGGCCCGCCTCGGCGCCCGCGTCCACGCCGCCCGCCGCCGAGATGAGCGCGTCCGCGCCGGACCCCTGGCCACCGAGCAGGTAGATCGCGGACGTGCCGCGCAGGTAGAGGAAGGCCACGCGGGATGCATCGGAGTCCGCGGCGCCCGTTGACTCTGCCGGCAGCGTCGCGAGCAGGGGTGCGGGGTCGACGTCGACGGCCTCGGCGATCGCCTGGGTCCGCGGTGCCATGTCCTCGAGAGTCCACGCCTCGGGCACCTCCACCACGCGTGCACCCGCAGCGCGGATCTGGTCGAGGGCCTCCGGTGGCGTCGTGCGCGCATCGACGATGACCAGGTCGGGCTCGAGAGCGATGACACGCTCGGCCGACACGCTGTGCGCCTGGGTGACGACCTCCGCAGTCGCAGGCACCTCGCTTGTCTCGTCGCGGCCGACCACGCGATCGCCCACGCCGAGCGCGACCAGTGTCTCGCCCACGCCGGTGGCCAGGCTCACGATCCGCCCCGGCGTCTGCGTCCCGGGGACGCCCAGCGGCGTGATGTCGGGCAGGTCCGAGGTCGAGATGGTGACGGGCTCGCCGGGCGCGACGGCTGGAGCCGATGCGGAAGGCGTGGCCGCACTGCCGGGGGCCGAATTGCCGGGAGCCTGGGCCGGAGTCTGCGCGGTCGGTGCTCCGCCGGAGCACGCCGCGAGCAGCATCGCGCAGGCGGCCGCGACGCCTGCCGCCCTGATGAGCGTGCCCGCGCGGGTCGGCGCCATCGCGACGGTCCGTCGTACGCGCATCCGATCAGTATCCCCGGGCCGCGCCGGCACCTTCCCGACGCGGCGTCGGGATCATGCCGACATCGCGTCAGGCACCCACGATGACGCGGTCCCTAGCGTGAAGGTCATGCGTCGAGCTGTCATCGTGCTCGCGGCCTCGGTCGCGGTGGTGGCCTGGCTACCCCCCGTACAGGCCGCCACCGCCTCTGCCCCATCGCCCTCGCGGCCGATGTCGGCGGACGTCTCACGGGAGGGTGCCGCGCAGCCGCGCGTCTCCCAGGAACGCGCTGCGCACCCGCGCGACGCGCGGGGGAGCGCGAAGGGACGCCAGGGCCAGACGCTCACGGTGAGCCCGGCCCGTGGGCTGGCGGTCTCCGGCCAGACGGTCAGGGTGAGCGGTCGCGGGTTCAGCGAGCGCGTGGGGATCTACGTCGGGCTGTGCGTCCTGCCCCGGCCCGGTGCCAAGCCCACGCCGTGCGGCGGTGGCGTGGATCAGGACGGCAGCACGCAGGCCTCTGCCTGGATCTCGTCGAATCCGCCGCCCTACGGCGCGCGCCTGGCGATCCCCTACAAGCCCGGGGGCCGCTTCACCGTGCGCATCAAGGTGAGCCCGCGCATCGGCTCCTTCGACTGCCGCCTCGTGCGCTGCGCCGTCGTCGCGCGTGCCGACCACCTGCGTGCCAACGACCGCACCTGGGACGTCGCCGTCCCCGTGACCTTCCAATAGCACCGCACCCCCCACCCGAGATTGAGGAGAAGCAATGCGCATCACCAGAGTCGCCGCCGTCGGGTTCGCAGCGCTGGCTGTCACGGCCACGGCGCTGACCGCCGCCCAGGCGGCGAGTGCCGATGGCTTCAGCGTCACGGCCAACGGCGTGGCCAATCGCGGGACCCTCGCCGATCTGCCGGCGAGCTCGACGGTCACGATGGCGGTGGCCAACCTCCCGGCCAACGTCGGGCTCTACGCCTTCCACTGCCTCGTGCCGCCGCCGGGCGCCAGCCCCGTGCCGACGCGCTGCGACGCCGGTGAGGGCACATTGATGTACGTCGTCGCCGCCACCACGCCGCAGACGACCGCGCGGCCCATCACCGTCAACGCGGAGTTCGTGGGCAAGAACCCCAACCCGCAGGGCGGCGACACCGGCACCACCGATGTCGACTGCCGCACGGACAGGTGCGCGATCTACACCCTCGGAGCCGGCCGCGACAGCGCCAACCCCGCCTACATCACGACGTTCGCGACTCAGTTCGCCGAGGTGGGCCCGCGTGACGCGGACTGGGCCGTGGCGACCATCCGGGGCCAGATCATCAAGGGCGACTGGCAGCCGCGGGTCTCCAACTCCCGGGCGAGCGCCTTCACGGTCGCGCTGAAGTCCGGCCTCACCGCGTCACTGGCGTCCCAGGACTGCCAGGTGAGCCAGGCGGGCACGATCCGCGCGCTCAAGAAGTCGGGCACCTGCACGGTGACGATCACGTCGGCGGGCAATGACGAGTGGGCTCCCTACGAGCGGGAGATCACCTTCCGGCTGACGAGGTAGCCGCAGGGCTAGCGACGAAGGTCGACGCCGGCGAGAGCGAAGGCGATCGCGGCGTCGACCTCGTCGTCTGCGGGGCGTCCCGCCTCGATGTGACGAGTGGCTGACTCGACCACGCCCCATACGTAGGAACCGATTCGGTCGGCGTCGGCGACGCCGAGGTCGACCAGCGCGGTGTGCACGGGCGCGGCGAGCTCGCGGTGCAGGGCCTGCACCTGCGCGCGGCGCACGGGGGGCAGGGTCGCATCGCCTGCGGCGCGCACGAGCGCGTGGCGACCGTCGGCGACGTAGGCCAGGGACGAGCGGATCCAGGTCTGCAGTCGCTCGCGAGGATCGTCGATGTCCTGAACGGCCACGGCGAGATGGTCGATCCACGCGGTGAGCTCGTCGACGACGACATCGGCGATGAGGTCGGCCGCCGAGCGGTAGTACTCGTAGACCGCCGATCGTGACAGGCCTGTGCGCTCGGCCACGGCCGCCATGGTCACGCTGCCGGACTCGCGCATGACGCTCGCGGCCGCCTCGACGAGGGCGTCGCGGCGCTGCTCGCGGTGCTCCGCGAGGGTGGGCGCTGCGATCCTGGGCACGTATTCATCGTGCCACGGCGGTGCCGATCCCTCATCTCGGCAGCCCCTCCGCGAGGGACATGTGACCTGGGGCACGCCACACTGGCGCCATGGACCCGCGCGCCTGGTGGACGGTGATCCTCACGGCGCTCGCAGGGCCCGTCGGCAGCATCGGACTGGGCATCGGCCTCGCCCGGTGGGCGGAGGCCCAGGTCGGGGGGATGGCGGTCCTCGCGGGCGGGGTCGTCGGCATTTGGCTGGGGGCGCCGATCGCCGCGCTCGTCGTGTTCGCCCTCTGCCTGATGACGGTGGCGCGCCCCCTGCCCCTGCGGCGCTGGATCGCGCTACTGGCCATGCTCGCGGCCGTGGTCGTTGAGGCGATCGCCGCGCTCGTCGGACTGCGCCTCGTCGGCGGCATGGCCACGCCCGAGATCGGACTGGTCGTCGTCGCGATCGTTGCCCTGGGCATGCTCGGTGGCGGCGCATACCTCGCCCTGCGCGTCGCAGCGCGTGAGTCCGGTCGCGAGGCCCCTGGCGGGTCGCATCGCGGCGGGGAGTCGCACCCGTCAGACTGACCCGATGGAACCTCGCGGCTGGTGGACGGTCGGGCTCACCGCACTCGCCGGTCCGGTCGGCGCCGTAGCCGGCGCCTTCATCCTCTACACGATCGGCGGCAGCTTCGGCCTCGCCGCCGGCGTCGGCGGCCTCATCCTCGGAGGCCCACTCCTGGCCGTCGCGGTCTTCGGCATCTGCCTGCTCACGCTGCTCAAGGACTGGGGCCTCAAGGGGCGCCTGGCCCTGTCGCTCATGGTGGCCGCCGCCCTGCTGGACGCCATCATCGTCGTGCTGGCGCTGCGCGCGATCGGCGGTTCGTCGTTCGCCGACGCGGCGCTGTTCGGCGTCGGGATCATGTCCATGGCGGTGCTGGGCGCGGGCGCGCACGTCGCCATCACGACCGCCGACAAGTAGCCGGGCGGCGCCGCCTGGATTTCACTTCGCGGCCAGGTTGGCGTCATCTGGGCCTGCCAGGGTCCCCGCATGATCCGGCTCCCCTTTGCTCGCGGCCTCGCCGCGTTCGGCGGCGGTCTCCTCATCGGACTGGGCCCCTTCGCGCTCTCGGCTTGCACGTCTGCCGAGCAGGCCGAGCAAGCCGCCGCACCCAGTGCCTCGGTCCAGTGCGGGACCGTCTTCGCGAGCGTGGCGGCTCTGGAGGAGGCGTACGCCGAGCTCGACGCAGGCGTGGCCGCAGGCGAGAGCCCGACCAACCTCCAGCCCATCGGTGCGCAGATCAACAGCCTCACCTTCGATGCGGTCAACCAACTCCAGGGCGCGTCCAAGGAGTCGCTCACCACGGTGCAGACCGCGGCGCAGCGGATCGTCGACACGCTCGTGCAAGCCCAGGGTTCGGGGATCACGGGCGAGGCCCTCGCTCAGGAGCTGGCGGCGACGCGCCCCGAGGGTCTGGACGCGGCCATCGACGAGCTCACGGAGTTCGCTCAGTCAGCGTGCGAGGGCCAGTGAGAGTCGCCCTCAGGGCAGAGCAGGTGCGTGGACCGGCGCGAGGATCGAGTTGACCCGCTGGAAGCGCTCGGTGCCCTGCGTGGCGCGAGTTCCCGTCTCGACGTACGCCGCCCAGTCCCTCGACGCCTGCGCGATCTCCTCGCGCGAGCGACCGACGAAGTTCCACCACATGTAGAGCGGCTCGCCGAGAGGCTCGCCGCCGAGGATGAGCACGCGCGCGGCGTCGTCGACGGCCAGCGTGAGGGCCTCGCCATGGGCGCGCAGGTCGACGAGCTGGCCCTCGCGCGCGACGAGGCTGCCCGTCCGGCCGGCGTCACGGATGGATATGGCGCCGGAGATGACGTAGACGGCGTACTCGAAGTCGGGGCGCAGCGGCCATACCGATGACCCCGCGCGCAGGTCGGCCTCGATTCCGACGAGGGCGGTGTCGGTCAGCGCGCTGCTCGCCGCGCCAGCGAAGTCGCCGATGAAGACGGTCGCCTCACCGTGGCCGACGTCGATGCGGGGCAGGTCGGCGTGGTGAGCGAAGGCAGGTGCGCCGTCGCGGGTGGCGGACGGCTGCGCGACCCAGAGCTGCACGCCGTGGAGCGTCCCGCGAGTGCGCACCGACTCCTCCGCGTGCGCGATGCCGTGGCCCGCGGTCATGAGGTTGAGCTGGCCGGGGCGGATGAGTTGCTCCGAGCCGAGCGAGTCGGTGTGGAGCACGGCGCCGTCGACCAGCCAGGTGACGGTCTGCAGGCCGATGTGCGGATGCGGCCCGACATCGAGCCCCGTGGTCTCCGTGACGATCTCCGGGCCCATGTGGTCGGCGAAGCACCAGGCGCCCACGGTGCGCAGTCCCCGCCGTGGCAGGGCCCGCCGCACGCGAAAGCCGCCGACCTCGGCGGCCTTCGCGTCGTGGACGAGTGGGTCGCTCACGATCGGGTGCGACTCATGCTGTCGACGCTGCTCAGGCGTCGGGGGTGCTGGAGTTGACGCTCGCGTGAGCCGCGGGGATGGACCCGAGACGACCGGCCTGGTAGTCCTCGAAGGCCTGCATGAGCTCGGCCTTGGTGTTCATGACGAAGGGTCCGTATGCCGCGACAGGCTCGCGGATGGGCTGTCCGCCGAGGATGAAAACGTCGAATCCGCCCAGGCGCGACTCCTGCACCGGGTCGGCCGCGATGGTGATGGTGTCGCCGGAGCCGAAGACCGCGGTCTGGCCTGACTTCAGCGCTCGCCGGCCGTTGCCCGAGCCGACCTGGCCGTCACCGGAGAGGGCGTAGACCAGGGCGTTGTAGTCGGTGCGCCACGGCAGCGTGACCTCGGCGCCGGGGGCGATCGTCGCGTGGATGAGGGTCGCGGGGGTGTAGGTCTCGCCCGGGCCCTGAACGCCGGCGAGCTCGCCGGAGATGATGCGCAGCAGGGCACCGCCGTCGGGCGAGGTGGCCAGGCCGACCTGGCCCGAGCGCAGGTCCTGGTAGCGCGGCTCGGCCATCTTGAGCTTGCTCGGCAGGTTGA
>CAZICY010000018.1:0-33900 GCA_964537955.1 uncultured Actinomyces sp.
CCGACCGGGTAGAAACCGGTTGCTCTATCCATTGAGCTACGGGCGCCTCGGCGCCTCGGCGCCGCCGGACATTCTCGCACCCGACGGTGATCCACAGGGGTGGCCTGAGCCGCCTGTCCCCAGCCGTGCCACCCCCTGTGGTCCACGCCCTGCATCGCAGAGCAGCGTCGCGGGGTCGGGGCCGAGGGGCCCCATGAATCCCACAGACATGAAGGGGAACGACATGAACGAGATCACGATCACCGGCAACCTCGTCAACGCGCCGGTCCTGCGCATCTACGGCACGCAGCGCGTCACCAAGTTCCGCCTTGCGCACAACCACTCCTACCGCGATGCGGGCACGGGGGACTGGGTCGATGCGGGTACGACGTACATCGACGTCTCGTGCTGGCGCAGCCTGGCCGACAACGTCAGCGAGTCGATCGGCAAGGGCTCTGCGGTGATCGTCACCGGGCGACTGAAGTCGCGCGAGGTGGAGTACACCGTCGATGGGCGCGAGGCGAAGCGCACGTTCTTCGAAATCGAGGCGCAGGTCATCGGTCCGGACCTGACCCGCGGAGCGACCCAGGCCGTCGACATCAAGAGGGAGGCGGTCGAGCGACAGGAGGAGGCCGCTCTTGCCGAGGCGCTCGCGGCGGTCGATGGCGACGCTCCCTTCGAGCCCGTGCCCGGGACCGAGTACCCCGCCGCCTGACGTCGCACCGGGAGGGGTGTCGCCGAGTGGCCACTCGTCCCGGGACGCCGGCGGGACGGTCGCGCGAGGGCGTTGATCTCCCCCGAGACGGGCGTCTAGATTCGAGCCATGTCTCCTCGTCTCATCGCTCTCGCCTCCTCGGCCGCCCTCGGGGCGGCGCTCCTCGCCGGTGCACCCGTCGTCGCGGGTGCAGCCCCCGCAGCGGAGCCGCCGCCGGCCGCCGCGCGCGCGGTCCCCGACCCCGGCACTGCGCTCACCTTCTTCGCCGGGCTGCCCCGCGACTCCAAGGGCCTCGCTGCCGCCGGACGCAAGGCCAGCACCCCCCGCTCGGGTGGCTACCGCGACTTCCTCACCTTGAAGGAGCTCTCGTCGACCTACGGAGCCTCGCCCGCGGCGATCGCGAAGCTGCGCACGACAGCGCGTGACCTGGGCATCAGCGTCGCGGTCGACGGGACCGGGCTCTTCGCGCGGCTCACGGCCCCGGTCTCCACGTGGGAACGCGTCATGGGCACCGCGGTGGCCTATGAGCCCGCTCAGCAGGGATCGGCCGGAGCCGATCCGCCCGGGCCGCAGCCCTTCGCGACGTACTCCTTCTTCAACGCGGACGGCACGCTCCTGCTGGCCGCACCGGCGAGCCTGCGCAGCGTCGTCCGGGAGTTCATCCCGAGCTACACGGTCTACGACGTGTCCAAAGACATCCCCGGGGTGCCGCCGCCTGCGGTGCCTGCCGCCGCGCCGCAGGGCATCATCGACGACACCGTCCTGCCCTGGCCGACCAACGGTGGCACCCCCCTGGGGAAGGTCTGCGAGCAGCCCGCGATCACCGAGGGTGCGATCATCACGCCGGCCCAGACCCGGGCGGCCTATGGCACCTCGGTCCTGCAGGGCCGCGGCTACGACGGCTCCAAGGCACGCATGACCATCGTCTCCCTGGGTGGAGGCTTCTCCACCCAGGATCTTGCCGACTTCGCCGAGTGCTTCGGCGTGCGGGCACCCGCGGTGGACATCACCCTCGGGACAGGCAACCCCACTCGGATCGTCTCCTACAGCGCCGAGACCCACCTCGACCTGCAGACCGTCACGGGCGTGCTCGTCAACAGCCCGCGCGTCCAGCTCGTGCAGGCGGTGAATGATGATTTCAACGTCGGGATCATCGACGGCTTCTCCCGTGCGCTGGCCAGCCCGAGGGGCGTCCCCGACGCTGTCTCGCTGTCCTACGGCGGCTGCGAGCTGGGAGACGCCGAGAAGGTCCAGGTGGGTCAGACAGGCCTGAGCCCCATGATGAGCGTCCTCGACGACGTCTTCGCCAGTGGCGCCGTCGTCGGGTCGGCGTTCTTCACCGGATCCGGCGACAGTGGCTCGTCGGTGTGCCAGATGGAAGGCCTGGTCGACCTGGCCACCCCCACGGTCGCCCTGCCCGCCTCCTCGATCTGGATCACCGCGGCCGGCGGCACGCGCCTCACCCTCGGTGAGGGCAACCGCCGGGTGGCCGAGACCGTGTGGAACGACACCGTGTTCGGCTTCCCTGCGGGCAGCGGCGGCGGAGTGAGCGAGCTCATCAAGGCGCCGTGGTACCAGAAGGGAATCCACGGCAACCGCGGTCGCACGACCCCCGACTCGTCGGCTCTCGCGGCGATCTCGCCGGGATGGCCCGTGGCCTACGGCGATGAGCTCATCAACGTGGGCGGCACCAGCGGGTCCAGTCCCTTCCAGGCGACCAACATCGCCCTCATCTCCGGCTTCGAGCGGGCGAAGGGCCGGCCCCCGGTGGGATTCGTGAACCCGTGGTTCTACGCCACCCCGTCGCGCAACTTCCACGACGTCACGGACGGAGACAACCAGGTGCCGGTCCTGGGCCCGGGCTTCATCAACGCCCCGGCCTGCTGCTCGGCCTACGAGGGATACGACCAGGCATCCGGTCTGGGTGCTCCGCTCTTCGACCGGCTCGCGGCGGCGCTGCCGAGGGCGGAGTAGGCACATCGGCCGTGGGGCCAGGACTGTCGGCGCTCGTGCGCTGACTAGGCTCTGGCCCCATGGCCGAGTTCATCTACACCCTCCGCAAGGCACGCAAGGCGCACGGCGACAAGGTCGTCCTCGACGACGTGACGCTGTCCTTCCTGCCGGGAGCCAAGATCGGCGTGGTCGGCCCCAACGGCGCGGGCAAGTCCTCGCTCCTCAAGGTCATGGCCGGCGTCGACCAGGTGTCCAATGGCGACGCGATTCTCACCCCGGGCTTCACCGTGGGCATCCTCATGCAGGAGCCCATGCTCGACGAGTCCAAGACCGTGTTGGAGAACGTCGAGGAGGGCGTGGCCGAGACCAAGGCCATGGTCGACCGCTTCAACGAGATCTCGGCCCAGATGGCCGATCCCGATGCGGACTTCGATGCCCTGATGTCGGAGATGGGCAAGCTCCAGGAGGAGATCGACCACCGCAACGCCTGGGACCTCGACTCCCAGCTCGAGCAGGCGATGGACGCCCTGCGCTGCCCCGCGCCCGATGCCGACGTGAGCGTGCTCTCCGGTGGAGAGAAGCGTCGTGTGGCGCTGTGCAAGCTGCTCCTGCAGCAGCCCGACCTGCTCCTGCTCGACGAGCCGACCAACCACCTCGACGCCGAGAGCGTGCAGTGGCTCGAGCAGCACCTCGAGAAGTACCCCGGCACCGTCATCGCCATCACCCACGATCGCTACTTCCTCGACAACGTCGCCCAGTGGATCCTGGAGCTCGACCGCGGCCACGCCTACCCCTACGAGGGCAACTACTCCGTCTACCTGGAGAAGAAGGCGGCTCGCCTGAAGGTCGAGGGCCAGCGCGACGCCAAGCTCAAGAAGCGCCTCACTGACGAGCTCGACTGGGTGCGCTCCAGCGCGCGTGCCCGCCAGACGAAGAGCAAGTCGCGTCTCGAGCGCTACGAGGAGATGGCCGCGGAGGCGGAGAAGACCCGCAAGCTCGACTTCGACGAGATCCAGATCCCGCCGGGTCCCCGCCTGGGCAATGTCGTGGTCGAGGCCGACCACCTCACCAAGGCATTCGGCGACCGGGTGCTCCTCGACGACCTTTCCTTCACGCTTCCGCGCAATGGCATCGTCGGCGTCATCGGTCCCAACGGCGTCGGCAAGACCACGCTCTTCCGCATGATCGTCGCCGCCGCCCAGGGTGGCTCGGATGACAAGGACGAACTGCCTACGTCGGGTGACATCAAGGTCGGCGAGACCGTCAAGCTGTCGTATGTCGACCAGGGCCGTTCCGGGCTGGATCCCAAGAAGAACGTGTGGGAGGTCGTCTCCGACGGCCTCGACTGGATCAAGGTCGGCAACGTCGAGATGCCGTCCCGCGCGTACGTCTCGGCATTCGGCTTCAAGGGCCCTGACCAGCAGAAGCCCGCGGGAGTGCTCTCCGGCGGTGAGCGCAACCGCCTCAACCTCGCACTCACACTCAAGATGGGCGGCAACCTGCTCCTGCTCGACGAGCCCACCAACGATCTCGATGTCGAGACCCTGGGATCGCTCGAGAATGCCCTGCTGGAATTCCCGGGCTGCGCGGTGATCACGTCCCACGACCGGTGGTTCCTCGATCGCGTTGCCACGCACATCCTCGCCTACGAGGGTGACTCGCAGTGGTTCTGGTTCGAGGGCAACTTCGAGTCCTACGAGAAGAACAAGGTCGAGCGCCTCGGCGTCGAGGCGGCGCGCCCCCATCGGGCGACCTATCGCAAGCTCACGCGCGACTAGGCCGGACCCGCCTCGAGTTGCCCCATCTCGAGTTGCCCCATCTCGAGTTGCCCTGGCCAGCCGCAGGGGGGAGGCTTGCGGCATGCGAGCGCGAGGGCGGGTGACATGACGACCTCCAGCGCGCTCACGACACTGGCCCTTCCCGCCCACGAAGGGCGGCTGCTCGCCGCGCATCTGGACCGACTCGCTGCGTGGGATCCCTCAGGCCATGTGCGCGTCGTGGCCCGCGCTGGCGCCGTGGGCGTCTATGCAGCGCCGCCCATGCGAGTGGTGAGCTTCGTCGCGCTGCCCCTGCGGTCGCCCGTCACGGAGGACATCGACGTCTCCGCTCGCATCAGCGACGTGAGCGCCGGACTCGACTCGACATCGGGAGCCACCGACCTGCGGCTGCCCGAGCCCGCTGTCGGATCGCCGGGACTGGCGCTGCTGCCGCCCGCGGAGGGCTGGCAGTTGCCCATCCATGGCGTTTCCGGCGATGTCGTGCCCGAGGTGGACGCGGCTGTCGCAGAGTTCCGTCGCCGCGCGTCGTCCGTCGTGGATCAGCAGGCGCTGGCAGAGCAGATCTGGGAGCGCCCGTCCTTCGGCGGTCTGCCCCTGCGCGTGCTCCACGCCGCCCGTCGTCTGGGCTTCCTCACCGACGATGCCTCTCGCGTGACCGCCTGCACCATGACCGGCTGGAAGCGCCTCACCACCGTGCGGGGCCAGGTCTTCGTGCGCACGCATACCCCGACCCAGCGCCCTGACCTCAGCGTCGTGCGCTAGCCGCCTACCGCCCGGACGAGCGAGTCGAGTAGCGGTAGGCGATGTCCATCGCTGAGTAGCCCGGGACGGCCGGTGCCGTCAGGCGCAAGGTGATGGACAGTGGCGTCGTGCCCGGGACGACGATCCAGATGGAGCCGTCGGCTCGCGTCTCCAGGCGGCAGTAGGAGTAGTCACCGCGCGGGATGCGCTGCACGAGCGGGAGGCAGGACACCTGCACCCGCGCGCGCTGCCCCGCATTGGTCGGCGGGCGCTCCTCATAGAGCTTCGTCGGGCCGCGGTCGTTGATCTTGCCCGGCGGCTCGATGACCGGCACCTGGGGCTGGACCGGCGGCGTCACGGTGATGCTGGTGCTGTCGCGGTTGTTGGACGGGTCGGGGTCTCGCTGCGACGACGAGCCCGACGCAGAATTCGTCACCTCGCCCCTGACGTCCGCGCCGATGCGGACGACCAGCCGGAAGGTGGTCGACTCGCCCGCGGCCAGTGTGCGTCCGGCGCTGCATTGCACGGCTGCCTGCTCGTCGGTGCATCGCGGATCGGACGCGCTGCGATCGAAGGAGAACCCTCGGGGCAGGCTGTCCACGATCTGCGCATCGCTCGTGGCGCCCGGCCCCCGATTGGTGAGCGTGATCCGGTAGGTGGCAGTGCCCCCGGCCGCCGCGGTCGGCTCTTCGGCCCGCTTGCGCACGGCGATGTCGGCATCGCGCTCGAGGATCGCCGAGGTGGCGGAGCGGTTGTTGGAGCGATCGACGTCCTCTCGCTTGCCATTGACGGTCGCGACCGAGTCGACCTGGGTGCCCGCGCGTGGCGTCTGGCTGACGATGGCGATGGCCGGAAGCGAGGCGCCCATCGTCAGTGGCCCGTCGGCGACGCAGGTGATGCGCCGACCGACGTCACACGCCCAGCCCTCACCCGAGGCGCGCTTCGGGCTCGCGGACTGCTGATCGATGACGACTCGGATGGGGCCGGGCTCCGCCGCCGGGCCGTTGTTGCGCACGGAGACGGTCGTGCGCCAGTCGGCACCGGCGCGCAGGCGCTCGGGCCCGAAATGGGCAACGTCGAGGTCGAGGAAGTCGCCCGCCACGTGGGTGACCTCGGCTTCGCCTCCTGACCCGGGCGACTGCGGCTCCACCGTGGCGCTGTTGACGATGGCGCCGGCCGCTGCGGGAGAGACCAGCCCGGTGACGTAGATGGGCGGGATCGCCCCACCGACGGGAAGGGTGGACGTGGTCGCGCAACTCACGCGCTGGCCCGCGACGCTGCACACCCAGCCGTCGCCCGACGCGACACTGGGCGCGATGGCCGCGGGCATGGTGTCGACGACGACGGCGCCGCGTGCATCTGTCGGGCCGGCATTCTCGACATTGAGGGTGTAGGTGACATTGCTGCCCGGGACGAGCTGGGTGCCCGCGGCCCGCCCGCGGATGGCCTTGGTCAACTCGAGCTGGGATGCCGGGTCGGTGGTGACGGTCACCTGGCCCGGCGGCCGGTCACCGCCCGGCGTGGACGAGGTCGCGGTGACGACGTTGGTGAAGTTGCGTCCCGGCGTGGTCCACGCCGGATCCGTGCGGGCCACGACCTGGACGGAGGCGGCGGAGCCGAACTCCAGGACGGGGAGGTAGCAGCTCACGACGCTCAGGGTCGACGCGGAGCAGTCCAGGCCGCTGTTGTCCGGAGTGATGGACTCCACGGTCAGGCCGACGGCCCCGAAGTCATCGGTGAGGTAGACATCGCGTGCCGCCGAGGGCCCACCGAAGGGCGGGGCATTGCTCACGGTCAGGGTGAAGGTCACCGTGTCGCCCGCGGTGACCCGCGTGGGGCTCGCGGTCTTGGTCGTCCAGATCCCGGCCTCCTTGGTCACGGTGATCGGCGCCGTGGCGGAGTCGTTGGCCGGGTTGCTGTCCGGCTGCGGCGAGCTCACGATCCCTGTGAGCTCATAGGTCCGCGGCAGGGTCTCGGGGTCCGGTGCGGACACGTCGAGGGTGAGCGGCGGAGCTGTCGCGCCGGCCGCCAGGGTGCTTCCCGTGAGCGTGCACGTGGTGCGGCCATCCGCGTCGTTACACGCCCAGGGGCTCCCCGTCGCGGCGCGAAGCTGCAGGGTCGTGAGGCGGCTGAAGCGCACGGTGATCGGGCCCGCATCGGCGACCGGGCCGTTGTTGCGCACCGTGAAGGTGAGCGGCCGGGACTGGCCGCCGGCCTCGAGCGCGGCGGAGCTCGTCGTCGTGAGGGCGAGGTCGGCATCGGTCTCGAGCGTGATGATGTCGGTGGCGCGGTTGTTGTCCAGGTCGATGTCGCGCAGTCGCGAGGTGGTGGTGAGGACAGCCTCGACAGTCTTGTCCTGGGTCTCGCCAGCGGCGACGGAGACCTGCAGGACGAGGGGAGTGAGCGAGGTGTCGACCTCCCACGCCTCGGTGAGGGGCAGCGTGCACCGGACGGTGAGCGGCGCGCTCGTCGCGGAGCCCGTCGAGGGAATGCAGGACCAGCCGGCTCCGCTGTGGCCGGCGAGGCTCGTGCCCCGCGGCAGCGTGATGGTCTGGATCGCATCCGCACCCGCGGGGACCGCGCCCGGGCCGGCATTGAAGGAACGCACGGTGACGGGGATCGCAGGACCACCCGCGACGGCCTTGCCCGGGTGGGACAGGCTCTCGATCCCGTCGAAGACGCGATCGGTCCCCGCGGTGTCGGTGGCCGTGTTGTTGCCGGGAGTCGGGTCAGGCTCGTCGCCGGCGACGCTCGCGGTGTTGGCCACCTCGGCGGGGGCATCGGCGAGGACCTCGGCCACCAGTGTGAGGGACTCCGCCGAGGCGCCCGCGGGAAGCGCGCCGGAGAGCGTGCACTCCACCGCGGTGGTGCAGGTCCACCCCTCACCGGAGACTGACACCAGGCGCAGGTAGGCCGGGAGCCGGTCGATGACCGTGACGGACGTGGCGTCGGACGGCCCCTCATTGCGCACGCCCAGGGCGTAGGTGATCGTGCTTCCCGGGATGGCGGGGCCGTCGTGCCACTTGGCGATCGCCAGGTCAGCGCTGCGGTCCAGGGGAGCGGTGACCGTCGAGGAGTTGTTGGACGGATCGGGATCGGGGGTGTCGCTGGCCACGGTCGCGGTGTTGCTCACCGAGCCGCTTGCCGAGGCCTCCTCGTCCACGGCGACCGTCACCGTGATGGGGGCCGCGCTGGCGCCGGCCGGAAGAGAGGGAAGGCTGCAGCGCACGGTCGGAGCCGTCTCGACGCAGGACCAGCCGTTGCCCGTCGCCGAGACGAGCGTGAGCCCGGAGGGGATCGAGTCCGTGACGAGCACCGACTCGGCGGAGCCGGGACCGGCATTGCGCGCCTGGAGGGTGTAGGTCGCCGTCTGCCCGGCGACGAGGGTCGTGGGGCTCACGGACTTGGCGATGCTCAGGTCGGCGTCGTCGGCGACGACCGTGAGCGATGTCTCGTTGGAGACGCCCGTCACCGCAAAGCCCGATGTCGCCGCTGTGCCGGCCACGCGGAAGTCATTGGCTAGGACGGTGCCCGCTCGGGCGTCGGATGCCACGCGCATGCGATAGGTCACGATGACGCTGGCGCCAATCGCCAGCCGTCCGCCGGCCGAGGCGCTTGCGCCCTGGCCGATGCGCAGCGTGAGCGAGTCATCGGCGAAGGTGGCCACCCCGCCGCTGTCGGGGACGGATTGTCCGTCGACCTTGAGGCTGCCGGGGACGTAGGCCGCTCCCGCGGGGAGCACGTCGGTGATCACGGTGCCCGTCGAGGCATCGCCGTTGTCGACCGTCACGTCGTTGGTGAGCACCAGGGTGTATTCGAGCTCATCGCCTGCGCGCACGACATCGCCGTCGAGGTCGACGACGGACTTGCGCGCGGCGAACTTGGGTGAGAAGAGCTCGGTGGAGAACGTGAGCGCGGCCGGGTAGTACTGGTCGCCGGACGAGGATGCGCGGAAGGTCGCCGAAGTGGCGTTGTTGGCGATGCGCCCGGTCGCGTCGATCAGTCCGGTGTCGAAGCCCAGCTGGTTGACGTAGTCGGGGGACTTTGCGGTGAAGCGCCCTGTCTTGGTGGTGATCGATGAGTTGAAGTAGTTGCCGGACGGGCGCCGGGCGTCGCTCAGGGCGTTGCCGTTGAGCAGGAACTGATCTCCGGTGATGCCGAGGTCGCCCTCGTAGGCGACGACGCCCAGAGCTGTGCGGACCGGCCCCGTGGGCGGGGTGCGGAAGCCCGCCACGTCGATGGTCGCGGGCGAGCCCTGGGTGACGCTCACCAGGCCGTCGAACACGCTCATGGCGCGCACGGGCTCGGTCGGGTCGCCGTAGACGACGATGAGAGACCAGCCGGCGAAGTGGTTGACGCCCAGGTCGCCCTTGACGTCGGCGACGACGTAGGTGCCGCGCCCGGCTCCGCGCACCTGTGCCGTGACGTCGGCGAAGGCGGCGTACGTCTTGTTGGATCCGGACGTGGACATGGTCGTGACGCTGCCCGTCACCGTCGAGTACGCCGTGCCGCCGGGCAGGCGCAGCCGGACGGTCGCCGCGTCGGCGGGGGCACTGCCCTTGGCCTGGTCGCCGGACGCTCCGGCGCCCCAGTACAGGCCTGCGAAGAGGACGGGTGCGCCCTGCGGGATCTGCAGGTCGGCGCTCGAGGAGTTGACGGTGGACGGGTCGGCGTCGATGTCGACCATGACCATGGAGTAGCTGTTGTTATTGAACCGCGCTGAGGTGCCACCGCCCTGCAGGGCCTCGGCGCAGGTCGACACGCTGGTGGGGCAGGTCATCAGGGTGTTGCCCGCGATGACGAGGTCTCCCGCGGCGTTGACGCTGTAGCGCTCGGGGAAGGTATTGGCCCGGGGCGCGGGAGCTGTCGCGGCGCTCTCGGCGGTCGGGGCCGCCGTGGCGGTCGGGGCGCCCGCGAGGAGCGGGGCAGCCAGGGCGAGTGCCGTCAGCACGGGAAGCGCGCGCAGTCGTATCACGCGAGCACCCTACAAGGGGAAAAGCGGGGTGTGCCTTGCTCAGGCCAGCGGGGTATTCACCATGGCGAGGGCCGCGCTGGTGAGGTAGTCCCACAACTCCGATTCGTCCGCAGGGTCCATCCGACGGGCCTCGACGGCGGCGCGCATGTGGGCGAGCCAGCGGTCGTGAGCGTCCGCACCGATGGCGTAGGGGGAGTGGCGCATGCGCAGGCGGGGGTGACCCCGGAGCTCGGAGTAGGTGGTGGGCCCTCCCCAGTACTGCTCGAGGAACATGCGCAACCGCTCCTCGGCCGGCGCGAGGTCCTGCTCGGGATACATCGGGCGCAGGACCGGATCCTCGGCGACCCCGGTGTAGAAGTCACGCACGAGCGCGGTGAAGAAGTCGTGCCCGCCGAAGCGCTCGTAGGGAGTAAGGGAGTCGGTCACGGACCTATTGTGTCCGCTCGCCTAGGCGGGCTGAGCGACGGCGTCGCCGACGCCGTCGATGACCGCACGGAAGTCGACGGTCGCGTCCAGACCGCACATCAAGGCGACGGTGCCCATGACCGCGCGATGCTCCAGCAGGTAGTCGGCGGGGAAGCGCAGACGACTGGCTCCCTGCAGGGCCTGGACCGGGTCCTGGAACTGCTGCGACCGGGTCTGCAGCCACTCCTTGCTGAAGGTGAACTCCTCGCGGGTGTAAGGCCGGTCGTCGGGGTCGAGCATCTCCATGAGCTGATCGGTGGTGGTGGAGTCGCTCACCAGCCCGGCCTTGCGCCACGCCTCCAGGACTGCCTCGTCGTCTCCGCGCGTGGACAGGATGAGCGTCTGCGCGAACAGGTGCGTGAAGAGCCCCGCGTCGTTGGCGACGCTGCCGAAGTCGAGGACGGCGAGCCGCTCGTCGTCGAGGAGGCGGAAGTTGCCCGGGTGCGGATCGGCGTGCGTGGCGCCGACGAGGCGCGGTGACCAGAAGCAGAAGCGCGCGAGCTGGCGACCGGCGGCATCACGGCGGTGCGCCGGCTCGTCGACGAGTGCGGTGAAAGGCGTGCCGTCGACCCATTCGGTGACCAGCAGGGTCTCGGTGGCGAAGTGCACCTTCGGAATGACGATTCCCTCGGGCTTCCAGGCCTTGCGGAAGCGCTTCTGCCACGCGGCCTCATGGGTGTAGTCGAGTTCCTCTGCCAAGCGTGCAGCGTGCTCGTCGACGAGCGCCCTCACGTCGAGCGTGGGCAGCAGCCGTCCGACCAGTGGGGCCATGGCGCGCAGCTGCATCATGTCGGACTTCACGACCTTGGGGGCATCGGCGTACTGCACCTTGATGGCCACGGGGGTGCCGTCGGTCCAGGTGCCGCGGTGCACCTGGCCGAGGCTCGCCGCAGCGATGGCCTCAGGCTCGATCTCCACACCCTTGGGCAGGCCCTTGAGCTGCTTCTCAATCGTCTTGAGCGGCTGCGGCTTCGCGTCCTCGTAGAGGCGCGTGAGGGCGGTGAGCTGCGCGGCCTGATCCGGGGGAAGCGCCGAGGAGAAGACGGCCAGCGCCTGGCCGAACTTCAGCGCCGGGCCGCGGGCCTTGGCGAGCGCGGCGGTGAGGGTCTCGACGGAGGCCGCCGTCGCCTTGGCATAGACCGCGTCGCGATCGGCGCCGAAGGCAGTGGCGGTGGCGGCACCCGCCAGCCGGGCGCCCGTGGTGACGGGGACCGAGGCGAGCGAAGCTGCGCGGCGGATGAGACCCATGACGTCCTTTCTACGCTGCCGGCCGGGTGGAGGTCACGGCGGGACCGCCCGACAGGGGCGGCTGCGCCGACCCGCCGGGCCCCTGCTCGGCCTCGCGCACGAGGTGGCCGGCCATCCCCGGGAAGACATAGCGGTGGAAGGGCGCGACCGACCACCAGTAGGCATGGCCGCTGAGGCCGTGCGGGTGGAAGACCGCTCGCTGCGTGAGCTGGGAGCCCCCGCCCTCGAGGGGCTCGATGGTGAACTCCAGCCACGCCCGCCCGGGCATCTTCATCTCGGCGCGCAGGCGGAGCAGGCGCGGCGGGATGCGGTCCTCGACCCGCCAGAAGTCGACGGCGTCGCCGATGACGAGATGGTCGGGGTCACGGCGCCCGCGGCGCAGACCCACGCCGCCGACGAGACGGTCGAGGAAGCCGCGCACCTGCCAAAGGAAGGTCGCGGCGTAGTAGCCGTGCTCGCCGCCGATGCCCTCGACTGCATGCCAGAGCGTCTCGGGGCTCGAGGTCGAGTCGACCACCCGCACGTCGGTGTAGAGGGATCCACCCGACCACTCCGGGTCGGAGGGCAGGGGATCGCTGGGCGCGCCCGGGGTGGAGGCGTCCGACCATCGCGTGGTCACGTCGGCATCGCGAATCCGCGTGAGAGCGAGCTCGACCGCGGTGTCGAAGGGGAGCAGTCCCTCGGGTGGATCGGGGATGTAGGCGGCGATGTCGTGCTCGCTGCACACCGCGGGATGGCGCAGCGACTCCACCAGGGGTCGCGCGAGACGACGGGGCACGGGGGTGACCAGCCCCACCCAGTGGCTCGACAGGCCCGGGGAGAGCAGGTTGATGGGGAGGATGAGTCGCTTGGGCAGGCCGGCGACCGCGGCGTAGCGCTGCATCATGTCCTGGTAGGTCATCACCTCCGGACCGCCGATGTCGAAGGCGCGGTTGACGTCGGGCGGCAGGTCGGCGGCGAGCACGAGATAGCGCAGTACGTCGCGGATCGCGATGGGCTGCGTCCGCTGGCGGACCCAGCGGGGCGTGATCATCGCCGGGAGCCGCTCGGTGAGGTAGCGCAGCATCTCGAAGGATGCCGAACCCGATCCGATGACGACGGCGGCGCGCAACTCGCACGTGGGCACGCCCGACGAGCGGAGGATCTCGCCCACCTGGGACCGCGAGCGCATGTGACGGCTCATCTTGTCGACGGGGGTCTCCGGGGCGAGTCCGCCGAGGTAGACGATGCGACCGACGTGCTGCTCGCGCGCGGCGTCGGCGAAGGTCCGGGCGATGCGCGCTTCCTCCGACTCCAGGGATGAGCCCTCCTGGATGGAGTGCAGGAGGTAGTAGGCGACGTCGACGCCCTCGAGCGCGGCGGAGATGGCAGCCGCGTCACCGGCGTCGCCTACGGCGACCTGGACCTGGTTGGCCCAGGGCAGGTCGCGGACGCGATCGGGATGGCGCACGAGCACGCGCACCCGGAAGCCGGCTTCGAGCAGGCGCGGCACCAGCCGGCCGCCGACGTATCCCGTCGCACCGGTCACCAGGCAGAGCCGCTCCATGGCCCCATCCTCCCGCGGTCGCGGGATTCCCGCAGGTCCGGCGCTAGCCTGGCTTCATGGTCACACCGGATCCCGCTCAGCGCGCAGGCGATACCGACCGCGACGCCACCGCGGCGACCTTGCGCGAAGCCTTTGCCGAGGGTCGCATCACCCAGTCGGAGCTTGAGGACAGGCTCGACCAGGTGCACGCCGCAAGAACCTACGGTGAACTCGCCCCGATCACGGCAGACCTACCAGCGAGTGCCCCCGCGCTTCCCCCGTCGCAAGCGCCCGACGCTAAAGCGGCCAAGCGCCGGCGTGACCTGCGTGCGGGATGGGCGTCGTGGCTCGGTGTATCCGTGATCGTCAACGTCGTCTGGCTCGCTTCGTGGGTCGCCGGCGGTGACTCTCCCGGCTACTACTGGCCCATTTGGGTCATGGGCCCGTGGGGTGCAGCCATGGTGTTTGCGACGCTGACGAACAAGGCTCGCGGCGACGACAGCTAGCCCTGCAGGCCGGTCCAGCGGGCCACGAAGGCGAGAGTGTCGGCGGCCTCGTCGATGCCGCGGGAGAGCGAGCGGGCGCCGTGGCCCACATCACCCTCGCCGCGGAAGACGACGAGGCGATCGGACACGGTCGCGTGCTGCACGGCGGCGCACATCTTGCGCGCGTGCATGGGATCGGTGCGCGTGTCGTTGTCGAATGCGACGAACATGGTCGCGGGGTACGCCGTGCCCTCGGTGACGCGATGGTAGGGGGAGTAGCCCAGCAGCCAGTCGAGCTGCTCGGGGATATCCGGGTCGCCGTACTCCACCGTCCACGTGGGGCCGAGCTCGGACGTGGTGTAGCGGACCATGTCGAGCAGGGGCGCGACGCAGACGACCGCCTGGAAGAGGTCGGGTCGCTGGGTCATGGCCGCGCCGACGAGCAGGCCGCCGTTGGAGCCGCCCTCGATGGCGAGCTGGGATGACGTCGTCCACCCCTCGGCGATGAGGTATTCGGCCGCGGCGTGGAAGTCATCGAAGACGTTCTGCTTGCTGCCGAGCATTCCGTCGCGGTGCCACTCCTCGCCCTCCTCGCCCCCACCGCGGAGGTTGGCGACCGCCCAGACACCCCCGGCCTCGACCCAGGACAGGATCGACGCGGAGTAGCCGGGCGAGAGCGGGATGCCGAAGCCTCCGTAGCCGTAGAGCACCGTCGGCCGCGGGCGGTCCGGTCCCTCAGCCGGAGACAGGATGAACATGCGTATCTGCGTGCCGTCCTTCGAGGCGTAGGTCACCTGGCGCGAGTGCACCCTCGGAACGTCCACGACGCCGGGCGGCTCGGCGAAGAGCGAGAGTTCCTCGGTGCGGCCGTCAAAGGAATAGATGGCCGGCACGGTGGTGTGGTCGGTGTAGACGAGCCAGGCGATCGGGCCGCCGTCGGGGCGCTCGACCGGTCCGCCGAGCGTGCCGGCGCCTGGCAGCGGGATCGTGCGGATGAGCGCGCCCGTGTCGAGGTCGTGCACGCTGAGCTCGCTGACCACGTGCCGGGTGCGGCTGACGAGGAGCAGGGGCCGCATCATCTCGGGGCCGTCGAGGATGGCGTAGCCGTCGAAGACCGAGTCGGGCTCCTCCGGCAGCAGCTCGCGCCACGGCTCGTCCCACAGGTGCTCCGGTGCGCTCACCAGGAGTCGCCCGCGCGGCGCGTCGCGATCGGTGGAGATGTAGAACAGGCCGTTGCGACCGACGTGCAGGCTCGTCTGCGCGTCGACGTCGCCCTGCACGAGCCGGAACGCGGGGGACTCGGCCGGCGAGGCCTCGAGGTCGGCGATCCACAGGTCGTTGCGCGGCTCGGTGCCCTCCGACGCGGAGACCTGCAGCCACCGGCCGTCGCGGCTCACCTCGACGCCGTAGTAGTTGGTCATCGTCATGCCGGCGCCGAAGACGAGCACATCGTCGTCCGGGTCCTGGCCGACGGTGTGCAGGTAGACGCGTCGGTGGAACTTCTGCTCCGTCTCGGGCAGCAGCTCGGGCGCGAGGCGGCGCACGTAGTAGTAGCGGTCGCCTCCGGGAAGCCAGGCGACGGGGGAGTAGCGACAGCGGTCGATGCCGTCCTCGATGCGCTCCCCGGTCGCGGTGTCGATGACGGCGAGGATCGACTCCTCGTCGCCGCCGATGGAGTACTGGACCGCGACTCGATCGCCCTCCTTGCTCGGCTGCCAGGAGTCCATCGTGGTGACGCCCGTCGGGTCGATGGCGATGGGATCGAAGAGCGCGCGCTCCACTCCGTCGGCCCCGCGGACGTAGAGCACGGGGAACTGCTGGCCCGGCTCCCGCCGCGTCGTGAAGGTCCAGTCGCCGCGGACGTAGGGCGGTGAGATCGATCCGGCCCCCATGAGCTCGGCGATCCGCTCGGCGAATCGGTCGCGCATCGTCCACTCGGCCCGCTCGGCCGCCATGAGCGCGTCCTGCTCTGCCCGCCAGGCCGCAGTCCGCGGGTCGGCGGGATCCTCCAGCCAGCGGTAGGGGTCCGAGACCGGCCGACCATGCAGGTCGTCGACGAGGTCGAGGCGCTCGGCGGCGGGGTATGCGGGAGCGACGTAGTCAGGCACTCCTCGACCCTAGCCAGCATGACGCGGGTCCCGCCGGGTGGGAGATGCACGGGGCGCCGAGGGAGCGGGCGACCTAGGCTCTGGCGCGTGACCGCACTCCATGACCTCACCGCCCTCGAGCAGGCGGCCGCGATCCGCAGCCGCACCCTGTCGCCGGTGGAGCTCGCCGAGCACTACCTCACGCGCACCGAGGCTCTCAACGACGCGGTGGGTGCCTTCATCACCGTGACGGCGGACCTGGCGCTGGATCAGGCGCGCGCGGCAGAGCAGGCGGTCATGGACGCCGCCGATCCCGACGAGTTGCCCGTGCTCCACGGCGTGGTCGTGCCGGTCAAGGACCTGCAGTTCCTCGCCGGCGTCCGATGCACGATGGGGTCGGCGACGTACGACATCACGCCGTTCGGCGACGACCACGTCGTCACGCGCCTGAAGCAGGGCAACGTGGTCATGACCGGCAAGACGAACACTCCCGAGTTCGGGCTGCCCTGCTACACCGAGCCCTCCATCGCCCTGCCCGCGCGCACGCCGTGGGACCTGTCGCGCTCCGCCGGCGGGTCGAGTGGCGGGGCGGCCGCCGCGGTCGCCGCCGGACTCGCCCCTGTCGCGCACGGCTCCGACGGTGGCGGATCGGTGCGCATCCCCGCGAGTGTGTGCGGCCTCGTCGGCATCAAGACATCGCGCGGGCGCACGTCCATGGGCCCCCTGCGCGATCCCGTGGGCGAGTTCCCCGTCAACGGCCCGCTCGCGCGCACGGTGCGCGATGCGGCGGCCCTGCTCGACGTGATGGCCGGAGCGTTCCCCGACGATCCCTATCCCGCTCCGCCGCTGCCGCCCGGTGAGACCTTCCTCAAGGCGGCCGGCCGCGAGCCGGGTGTGCTGCGCATCGGCCGATTCCGCACCCCCCTGATCGCAGACTCCGAGGTGCACCAGGACTGCATCGACGCTTACGACTCCGCGAGCATGCTCCTCGAGGAACTCGGCCACGTCGTCGAGGACTTCACGCCCGCCTTTCCCGACACGATGGTCCAGACCTTCGAGACCATCTGGTCTGTCCTGGCGCTCCTTACCCCGGTCGATCCCGCGCGCGAGGGTGATCTCATGCCGCTCACGCGCTACCTGCGCGAGCGAGGCGCCCGTGTGAGCGGCCTGGAGCTCGCCGGTGCCGTGTCCTTCGCCCGGATCATCGCCCGTGGGGTCATCGCCGCGGCGGCGCCGTACGACGTGCTCCTGTCGCCGACCCTGGCGCAGCCCTCCGTGCCGGTGGGGCACTTCACCGCCGGCGGCGACCCTGCCGAGGACTTCGCGCGGCAGAAGGCCTTCACCCCCTTCACCGCGCTGTTCAACGTCACGGGCCAGCCGGCGGTGTCCGTGCCCCTGCACTGGAACGCCGAGGGCCTGCCGATTGGCGTGCAGTTGGTGGGACGTCCCTACGACGAACTCACGCTCATCTCGCTCGCCGCCCAGCTCGAGCAGGCGCGTCCCTGGCTCGGCCGGCGCCCGGAGATCTGGTGAGCGCAGTGCAGCCCGACGGCGCCCTGCGCCTCGACGACCTCGCCTGCGCCTACGGGGTCGCGGTCGACTACTGGGATCAGGCGGGGCAGTTGCGCCGCTCGTCCGATGAGGCCATCGCGGGTGTCCTGCGCGCGCTCGGTGCGGATCCGACAGACGAGGCCACGATCGCAGTGAGCCTCGAGGAGCGAGACCTGCGCGACTGGCGCCGCACGCTGCCGCCGGTCGTCGTCGCGGTGCAGGGCGGGTACTCCCACGTCTGGGTTCACGTGCCGCATGGGACTCCGGTGCGCGTGTGGATCGAACTCGAGGAGGGCGGGGTCATCGAGCCCCAGCAGAGCGATCGCTGGGTGGATCCGCGCGTCGTCGACGGCCGGCTCGTCGGCGAGGCGACCTTCGTCGTCCCCGCGGACATCCCGCTGGGCTGGCATGCCATCAAGGCACGCACACATGATGACGCGGGTGAGGACGTGGTGAGCGAGTCGACGCTCATCGTCACCCCCGAGAGGCTGCATCCCCCGGCACTCTCCTCGGCCGCACGCCTGTGGGGCCTCATGGCGCAGATCTATTCCGTGCGCTCGCGGAGGTCCTGGGGGATCGGCGACCTGGCCGACCTCGCCGACCTCGCCGCGTGGTCGGGCTACGAACTCGGCGCCGACTTCGTGCTCGTCAATCCCCTGCACTCCGCGGCCCCGCTCGTGCCGATGACGCCCTCCCCCTACCTCCCGGCCACGCGACGCTTCCCCAACCCGATCTACCTGCGCATCGAGGACATCCCGGAGTTCGCCTACCTCAGCGGGTCCGAGCGCAAGGCGGTCCGGAGACTGGGCAAGTCGCTGCGCACCCTGAGCCCGGACCTGCTCGACCGTGACGCGACGTGGCATGCGAAGTCGGCTGCCCTCGACATCCTGCGCCGTGTCCCGCTCACTCCAGGCCGCCAGGCGCGCTACGACGCCTACGTCGAGCGGGAGGGCGCCGGCCTCGTCGACTTCGCCACCTGGTGTGCGCTCGCCGAGGAGCTGGGTCCCAAGTGGCAGCGATGGCCGAAGGCCCTGCAGCATCCCTCGTCGCCGGAGGTCGCCGCATGGCGCGCGGATCACGCCGATCTCATCGAGCGGCACCTGTGGATGCAGTGGCTCCTCGACGAGCAGATGGAGCGGACTCAGGAGTCCGCCGTCGAGGTCGGCATGCGCGCGGGAATCATCCACGACCTGGCTGTGGGAGTCGGCGCCGATGGCGCCGATGCATGGGCCCTGCAGGACGTGCTTGCCACCGGCGTCAGCGTCGGCTGCCCTCCCGACATGTACAACCAGCTCGGACAGGACTGGGCGCAGCCCCCATGGCGACCCGACGCGCTCGCCGACGTCGCCTACGTCCCCTACCGCGACATGCTGCGCACCCTGCTGCGGCACTCAGGGGGAATTCGCGTCGACCACATCCTCGGGCTCTTCCGGCAGTGGTGGATACCCGAGGGGGCGCGTGCGTCGGAGGGGGCTTACGTCGCCTTCGATCATGAGGCGCTCGTGGGCATCCTCGCGCTGGAGGCCCACCGTGCCGGGGCGCTCGTGATCGGCGAGGACCTCGGGACCGTCGAGCCGCGCGTGCAGGAATTCCTGTACGCGCGAGGAATCCTCGGCACCTCGATCCTGTGGTTCGAGCGCAAGTCGGGCGGCGTGCTCAAGGCTCCCGAGGAGTGGCGCGCAGATGCGCTGGCGAGTGTGTCCGTGCACGACCTGCCGCCGACAGCCGGCTATCTCGCGGGTGAGCACGTGCGCATCCGCGCGGAGCTCGGACTCCTCGCGGGCTCCGCGGAGGACGAGCGCGCATCGGACGAGGCGGCGACCCGAGAGTGGCTCGATCTCGCCGTGGAGCGCGGCTGGCTCGCTGACAGTCAGGCCGACATCGATGCGCGCGTCATCGCGCTGCACCGGATCGTGGCTGCCTCGCCCGCGCGCCTCGTCGGCGTCTCGCTGCCTGATCTCGTGGGCGACGTACGCGCGCAGAACCAGCCCGGCACCGACCAGGAGTACCCGAACTGGCGCGTGCCCCTCGCTGACGGATCCGGCGTACCCGTCGCGCTCGAGGACCTAGGCCGGGCGCCGCTGCTGGATCAGCTCCTCGCGACCGTCCGGCCGGACAGCCCCGCTCCGCGCCGCCGCGGTGCGGCTCCCCTAGGCTGACGACATGCGCTCCCTGCTTGCCCCGGCCGCCGCAGCGGCCGTCCTCGCGGTCACGTCGCTCGCGCTCGCCGCCCCCGCCGCGGCGTCCGAGCGAGGCGTGGTCTACGACGGTGACGAGCCCGGCCCCGGCTACACCACGCTGGAGGCCCTCGCCCTGTTCGTCGGCATCCCCGCCTTGATGATCGTCCTCATCGTGGTGGGCGTCTACGGGCCCGGCTGGGCCAAGACCCGCTCAGGATCGACCGATGTCGACGTCACGGGCGAGCCGGTGTGGCTGTCGAGCCCCGCGGGCACCATGGCGGCTCCCAGCGGCCCCGGCATCCTCACGCCCGGCGGTCCTACCGATCACGAGGAGAGGGGTGGGGCCAGTGCGCGCTGGTGAACTCACGCCCGGGCAGCGCGCGGAGGTGCAGCGCCTGCTCGAGCACGCCGAGCGGCAGTCCGGCCTGACCTTCAGCGCCTACCTGGGCGCGTGGTCGGGTGGGCGTCCTGGCGCGGAAGCGCTCCTGCAGCGCCTGGCCGACCCGGACCGCACTGTCCTCGTGGCCGTCGATCCGGCGGGCCGCGAACTGGAGATCGTGACGGGGCGCCTGGCTCGCATCCCCCTCGACGATCGGGCCTGTGGCCTCGCCGCCCTGTCGATGACGAGCTCCTTCACGACCGGCGACATCATGGGTGGCCTGCGTGATGGCCTCTCGGTGCTCGGCGAGCACGCCCGGCGCATGCGCGTCGAGCACGTCGACCAGCCCTAGGGCACGCCCTCTTCTTGCGCCGAGTGGGCAGTTGTTGTGTGGGTGCCCCCCAAGGGACGACGCAACAACTGCCCACTCGGCGAAGAGGGCCTTCGGTGCAGCAACCTAGGCGTCGGCGGCGCGTGCGCGCAGGGACCTGCTGACGCCGTCGCGACCTTCGATCACGAGCCGACGTAGCGCGGGGTTGATGTCGTCGCGCGCGAGGAACTCGTCGGTCTCGCGGACCGTCTTGGCGTCCACGATGAGGCTCGGGTAGAGCCCCATGGCGAGCGACTGGCCCATCTCCATCGTCTGAGCGTCCCAGGCGCGCACGATCTCGTCGAAGAAGCGCTTCCGGAAGTGGGAGAGCAGGTCGACCTGGTCGGGCTGGATGAAGCCGGCGATGGTCGCCTCGAGGATCGCGTTGGGCAGGTCGGTGCGCTCCATCATCTCGGCCCAGGCCAGGTCCTTGGCCTCGAGGGACGGACGCGCCGCGCGGGCCACCGCCGCCTGGCGACGTCCCGTGGCCGTGTCGTCGCGCGCGAGCTCGGACTCGATGGCATCGAGCTCGACGCGGCCGGTGGCCGCAAGGCGCTGCAGGAGGCTCCAGCGCAGGTCGGCGTCGACGGCCAGGCCCGGGAGGACGACGGACCCGTCGAGGAGTCCGGTGATGGTGTCGAGATCGGCCGGGCTGGTCGCCAGGGAGGTGAAGGCGCGGACGAAGGCGAGCTGGTGATCCGAGCCCGGCTCAGCGGCCCGCATGAGCACGTCGAGCGCGGCCGCGAGCTTGGCAATGTAGGCCGGGCGGTGCTCGGGGGTGGCGAAGAGGTCGACGGCGGTCTTGACCTGGCGCAGTGTCTGCTGGACGACGCCGATGTCGGTCTCGCGCGGGAGGCCGGCGATCACCAGGTCGACGTACTCGCCGGTGGGCACCTCGGCATCGCGCACCATGTCCCAGGCCGCACCCCACACCAGCGCGCGCGGCATGGAGTCGACGAGATCGCCCACGTGCGCCACGGCTGTCTGCCACGAGCGGTCATCGAGGCGCACCTTGGTGAAGGTGAGGTCGTCGTCGTTGAGCAGCAGCAGATCGGGCTGCTTCGCGCCCGCGAGCTGCGGCACCTCGGTGCGGGGGCCGACGATGTCGAGCTCGATGCGCTCGCGGCGGACCAGGCCTGCATCGGTGAGGTCATACAGGCCCAGCGCCATGCGGTGCGAGCGCAGCGTCGGCGCGACGCCCTCGGGCATCGCCGGCGGCTCCTGCACGATCGCGACGGAGCGGTAGGTGCCGTCGTCCGCGAGATCGAGGTCGGCGCGCATGAGGTTGACGCCGCTGGTCTGCAGCCATTCGGCGGTCCAGCCCGACAGGTCGCGACCCGAGGCTGCCTCGAGCTCGCTGAGGAGGTCGGGCAGCTCGGTGTTGCCCCACGCGTGCTTGGTGAAGTAGGCGTTGATGCCCTTGCGGAAGTTGTCCTCGCCGACCCAGGCGACAAGCTGCCGCAGTGCGGATGCGCCCTTGGCGTAGGTGATGCCGTCGAAGTTCACGCGCACCGCGTCGAGGTCGACCATGTCCGCAGCGATGGGGTGGGTCGAGGGCAGCTGGTCCTGGCGGTAGGCCCATGCCTTGCGCTGGTTGGAGAAGGTGGTCCACGCATCGGTGTAGCGCGTGGCATTGACGTTGGCGTGGTGGGCGGCCCACTCCGCGAAGGACTCGTTGAGCCACAGGTCGTCCCACCACTTCATGGTGACCAGGTCGCCGAACCACATGTGCGCCATCTCGTGCAGGATCGTGTTGGCGCGCTGCTCGTAGGCGGCGTCGGTCACGCGCGAGCGGAAGACCATGTCCTCGAGGAAGGTCACGCACGCGGCGTTCTCCATCGCTCCGGCATTGAATTCCGGCACGAAGAGCTGGTCGTACTTCACGAAGGGATAGGGGACCCCGAACTCCTCCTCGAAGAAGGCGAACCCCTGCTTCGTGAGCAGGAAGATGTCGTCAGGGTCGAGGAACTCCCCCAGGGACTTGCGGCAGAAGAGGCGCAGCGGGTAGCTGCCGTGCGGTCCGTCGTACACGTCGTGGACGGAGTAGTAGGGGCCGGCGACGAGTGCGGTGATGTACGTCGAGATCGGGGGAGTGGGGGGGAAGTCCCAGCGGGTCGTGCCGTCACCGAGGGAGACCTGCGCGGGCTCGGGTGCGTTGCTCACGACCACCCAGTGCTGAGGTGCGCGCACATGCAGGGTGAAAGGCGCCTTGAGGTCGGGCTGCTCGAAGCAGGCGTACATCCGACGGGCGTCCGCGGACTCGAACTGCGTGTAGAGATAGACCTCGTCGTCGACGGGATCGACGAAGCGATGCAGACCCTCGCCCGTGCGCATGAAGGCGCAGCGCGCACGCACGATGAGGACATTCTCCGGCTCGAGGTCATCGAGGCGGATCCGATTGCCGTCGAAGACGTCGTCGGGCACGAGTTCGCGCCCATTGAGGTTGACCGAGAGCACCTCGGGGGCGATGAGATCGATCCAGGTCGACGCCCCGGGCTGCTGAGACCGGAAGGCCACGGTCGTCGTCGACGCGAAGTGATGCTCGCCGGTGGTGAGGTCAAGATCGACGTCGTAGCCGTCGACGGAGATCAACTGGCTGCGCTCGGCAGCCTCTGCACGGGTCACGTTTTCGCTCACGCTGTCATCCTGGCAGACGCCATGGGCAGGGGCGGGAGTACCTTCGCCGCATGACGACACCGGCCCCCACCCCCGTGGACTTCTGGTTCGATCCCATCTGCCCCTGGGCCTGGATGACCTCGCGCTGGATGCTCGAGGTCGAGAAGGTCCGACCGGTGCAGGTGCGCTGGCACGTCATGTCGCTGGCGGTGCTCAACGAGGGCAATGAGGTCCCCGAGGAGTACCGCGAGCTCATGCTCAAGGCATGGGGCCCCGTGCGCACGATCATCGCGGCGCAGCGCGACTACGGCGATGACGTCGTCGGCCAGCTCTACACCGAGATCGGCACGCGCATTCACCCCGGCGGCAAGGACTATGAGACCGCCGTCGCGGAATCGGTCGCGGCGCTCGGGCTGCCTGAGTCGCTCGTCGCAGCCGGCACCTCGGGCGACTTCGATGCCGAGCTGCGCGCGAGCCATGCCGAGGGCATCGGCCTGGTCGGCCAGGACGTCGGCACGCCGGTGATCGCGGTGCCCGGTCCGGGCGGCGAGCGCGTGGCGTTCTTCGGCCCGGTGGTCACGCCCGCGCCGAAGGGGGAGGCCGCCGGCCGGCTGTGGGACGGAACCTTGTTGGTCGCGGGCACGCCCGGCTTCTTCGAGCTCAAGCGCACCCGCACCGCCGACCCGGTCTTCGACTAGGCGCAGATCCTCATCGGGCGGCCCGCGCCGTCGCGCGGCACCTCGCCGGCCGGGAGCGTGAGCGCCTGGCCGGTCGCGATGCGCGCCGCGGACCAGGCGCAGGCGAGGGCATCGAGGCCGTCGTCACCGTAGGCGGGGTCGCCGAGATCGGGCAGCCATCCGCGCAGCAGGTCGAGCCTGCGCGCACGTCCCTCCACCGTCTTCTTGCGCTCGTCGACGGGGTGACCTTGCATGAGCGCGAATGCCAACTCGGGATGGCATTCGACGATGCGCGGATCGTCGGCAATCGCATCGACTTCGCGGATCGATGCCAGGAGATTCCACGTCTGCTTGGACAGCGACTTGCCGGTGGCGGCGATCGCCGCTGCGCAGGCCGCCGCGTAATCGTCGACGTGGCCCAGGCTGACACGCGGCGGAGATGGGAAGACACGCGTGCCATGAGGCTGCAAGAGCCTGCGGGCTGCGATGTCGCACGCTCGTGGACCGTCGTCGGAGAGCCCGATGGGCATGTCGATGGCGATGACCGCGAGGTCAGGGGCGAGTGCGGGCGCCAGCGGGGCGACGTAGTCGAGCGACTCCAGGCGCGGGTCCCCGCTGATGTCCACCACTGCCACGACCCAGCCGCCACGGCGACCATCCGCTCCGGCAACGCGCACGCTGCGATGCTGCCAGACCGGTGGCAGACTCACTCGCCATGCCCGAGGGTCACGTCGTCCACCGCCAGGCGCGGCGGATCCAACGCACCTTCCGAGGCGGGGAGTTGCAGGTCACCAGCCCCCAGGGGCGCTTCGCCGAGGGGGCGGCGCTGCTGGACGGATCGACCATCGTGAGGGCGGATGCGCTGGGCAAGCACCTGCTCGTCGACTTCGATGACGACCGCACCCTGCACGTGCACCTCGGCCTCTACGGCAAGTGGCGCTTCGCCAAGGGGCCTGCGCCCGAGCCCGTCGGCCAGGTGCGGCTGCGACTCGAGAGCGAGACGGCGTACGCCGACCTGCGCGGGCCGACGGCCTGCGAGGTGCTCACGCCCGACCAGGTCGCCGCACTCGCGGAGCGGATCGGCCCCGATCCCATCCGCAAGGACGCGGATCCCGAGCGCGCGTGGGCGCGCATCTCGCGCAGCCGCGCGCCCATCGGCGGCCTGCTCATGGACCAGTCGGTCTTCGCGGGCGTCGGCAACATCTACCGCGCCGAGGCGCTCTACCGCGCTGGCATGGATCCCTATCGACCCGGTCGGGAGGTGAGCCGTGAGGAGTTCACCGTCATGTGGGCGGACCTCGTCGAGCTCATGCGTGACGGCGTGCGCAAGGGGCGCATCGACACCGTCCGCGAGGAGCACTCACCGCGGGCGATGGGGCGCCCGCGCCGTCGCGACCGGCACGGCGGGGAGGTCTACGTGTATCGCCGCGAGGGGCGCGACTGCCTGGTCTGCGGCGACGAGATCGCCTGGTCGGACATGGCCGGACGCAATCTCTACTGGTGCCCGACCTGCCAGGCGCACTAGTCGGCGGCCTGCGCTGCGGCGGGGATGCGCGGCTGGCGGATGCCGGGATGGTCCGGGGGCAGCGTGCGCTTGATCACCCACCATGAGGCGGCGATCGTGATCGCGACGAGGCCGTAGAACAGGAACGGCGTCGCACCGAGCCATGCGAGCTGCCCGGCCTGGATGAGCGGAATCTGGATCGCCGCGCGCACCAGGCTGAGGATCGCCCACAGCCAGGTCACGCGCGAGTAGGCCTTGAGCAGGTCGGGATCCTGGCGCCAGCGCATCCCGGTGCCCATGAGCGGTCCGATGATGACGCCCATGAGGGGGCGCTTGATGAAGATCGAGCCGGCGAAGGCCAGGGCGCTGAGGATGTTGGCCAGGACACGGATCTCGAAGAAGCCCATCGGATCGTCCTGGTAGGCGGCGAAGAGGGCCGCGACGGCCACGCCCAGCAGGCCGGAGAGCACCCGGACCGGCTTCTCTCGCCGGACGAGCTTGACCGCGGCGAGGAGCAGGGCGACGCCGAGGGCCACCCCGACCGCGATGGCGAGGCTGTTGCCCGAGGCGAAGTAGGCCAGGACGAAAAGCACGGTGGGAGCCATGGACTCGACCGCGCCCCAGGGGCCGCCAAGGAGCACCCGCAGCGGGTGGCGGTCGTCGACCTCCGGGGCCTGCTCCTGGCTCACTCGTCCAGGGTATCGCCGCGACTTAGGCATCCCTAACCCGTACCGTGGGGCTATGTCCCGTCGCCTGGTGTCCGTCGCTCTCGCCTCCCTCGTCGTCGCGTCGCTCGCCCCCGCGAGCACCGCGGCGCTGGCAGCCGCGAGCGATGCTCCGCCCGCCCCGAGCGTCGCCCCCGCGGACTCGGATCCGGCGACCCTCGACGTCACGCCGCTGACGACGGTGCTCGATGCGCGCAAGCGCCACACCGAGTTCTTCTCGGTCAACTTCCAGGCGGAGGCCGGCGAGGTGCGATTCGTCGCCACCGAGTTGGTCGTCAAGGACGCCAAGAAGACTGCGCCGGCCGAGCTCTTCCTCGGCGTCACCCTCTCCTGCCTCAGCCCCTCGGGACGGGTCACTTCGGCCGAGGCGGGCCGCAACGTGTGGCCGGCCGGCTCCGACTTCATGATCCCCGTGGGATTCACGATGCAGACCGACGTCGAGGGGCTGCACAAGTGCCGCTCCGACGTGATGATGTGCGATCCAGGCAACTGCAACTCGCCCACCGGCAAGGGCAGGGTGGCCATCGTCACCCAGAAGATGGATCCGAGGAACTTCTCCCTGCTCTACGTCAGCACGGCGCTTCCCGCGTGGGCGAAGAGCCAGCGGGTGCCACCGGGCGGGGACCGCATCGTCAAGCCGGGTACGTCGTACACGATGTCGGGCAGCTTCGACGTGAGCGAGTCGCCGGGCCCCATCCGCGTGGGCGGCATCCTGTCGATGACCAACTGCATCGAGAAGGCCTATCCGGACATCTGCAAGGAGGCGGGCAAGACCGCCGTCCGCGGATCCGCGACGGCCAACGTCTCGCTCACCCTCCAGCAGGTGGCGACGGTCTCGGGAGCCACGTGCGCGAAGGCGACCGCGACTCGAGGCTCCGGCGTGGGCACCACCAAGATCACGTGGCAGCAGCACCACGCCGTGCTGTCGATCTTCGTCCCCGACTTCACGCTGAGCGATGACCCAGGCTGCGGGCAGACCGTCAAGGTCAGCGTGACCGTCAAGGCCGGCAAGGGTAATGCCCTCGCCCTGGAGGCGGGATCCAAGGCGAAGATCACGAGCGTCATCTACGCCATCCCCGGCGACGTCATCCCCGCAGGCCGCTGACCTGCGGCGCTGCTGTGACACGGGGCTCCGCGAGCCGGTGAGGACGAAGCGTCGTACCGTGATGCCATGTCATCCGTGACCGAGGACCTCAGCGTCGATCCGCTCGACGAGTGGCGGGCGGATCGGGTCCGGCGGCTGGACCGCACGACGGCGTGGATCCTCGTCGTGGGGGGTGTGCTCGGCCTCATCGCCGCCTTCGAACTCACCGTCGAGAAGGTCCGCGTGCTCGCGGACCCCACCTATGTCCCGGCGTGCGACCTCAATCCCGTCCTGTCCTGCGGGTCGGTGATCGTCACCGAGCAGGCGGAGGTCTTCGGCTTCCCCAACCCGGTGCTCGGTCTGACCGGATTCACCGTCGTCATCACGCTCGGCGTGCTGCTTGCCGCTCGCGTGGCGCTGCCGCGATGGGTGTGGCTCGGCCTCAACGCGGGCGCACTGCTTGGCTTCGCGTTCGTCCAGTGGCTCGTGTGGCAGAGCCTGTATTCCATCGGCTCCCTGTGCCCTTGGTGCATGGTCGTGTGGACCGTGACGGCGCCGATCTTCGTGTGGGTGACCTCGGCCAACCTGCTGTCCGGGCGCCTGCCCACGCCGGAGTCGTGGAGCAGTGCCGTGTCGGCACTCGTCGGCCTGCGCGGCCTGATCCTGGCCGCGTGGTACGTCATCGTCCTCGGCCTGATCTTCGTCCGCTGGCAGGACTACTGGCTCGGGTCGATCTGACCGCTGGGGCTGGCTGACCGCTGGGACTGGCTGACCGCTAGGACTTGATGCGGGCGTTGTCCGGGTCGTACATCGGGCGCAGCGACGCGACCGCGGGGTAGCGCACGCCGGCGATGTCGATCTCCCACGTGCCGGAGTTGATGACGTCCGGTGTCACCGGTTCACCGGTCTCGATCATCGCCAGCCCGACGGCTCCACCGAGGGTGTGGCCGTAGCTCGCGGCGCGGATGTAGCCGACCGGCACGCCATCGCGGTAGACGACCTCGCCGTGGAACATGAGCGGCTCGGGGTCGAGGACACGCACCTGGGCCAGGCGGCGCATGAGCGGGCCCGACTCCTTGAGTGAGGTGACCGCCTGCCGTCCGACGAAGTCCTTGTCCCAGTCGATCGTGAAGCCCAGGCCCGTCTCGAGCGGAGAGTCGGTGTTGTCGATGTCGTGGCCGAAGTCGCGGTAGGCCTTCTCCATGCGCAGCGACGACAGTGCCTTCAGTCCCACGTGGGCGAGGTCGTACGCCGCACCCGCCTCCGTCACGAGGTCGTACACGTAGGCCGCCTGCTCTGTGGGCACGAAGAGCTCGTAGCCGAGCTCGCCAAGGTAGGTGATGCGGACGCACAGCACGCGAGCGAAGCCGAGGTCGATCTCGCGTGCGGCGCGGAAGGCAAACTCGTCGTTCGACATGTCCGTCGACGT
Source organism: uncultured Actinomyces sp. (assembly GCA_964537955.1). Lineage (GTDB taxonomy): Bacteria > Actinomycetota > Actinomycetes > S36-B12 > S36-B12 > Mxb001. The sequence continues at coordinate 28,467 of CAZICY010000018.1, forward strand.
GATCGACTGGAGGAGCTCTCGAGACCTGGGTCCTTGGACATTGATCTGCGCGAGCCCCGAGGTGACGTCGGTGACCCACCCGCGCTGGCCGTGGAGGGCGCGCTTGAGCATGGTCTCGACGTGCCGGTGGGCCGTGTCGGACGCGACGACGAGGAAGTCGCCCTCGCTCAGCTTCGTCACGGTGAGGTCGGCCTCCAGGGTGCCTGCGTCGTTGAGCCACTGGGTGTAGGTGATGACACCGGGGTCGCCATCGACGCGATTGGTGCTCAGGCGGTCCAGAACGGATCCGGCGTCGGGGCCCTGGACCCGGAACTTCGCCATGAACGACATATCCATCAGGCCCACGCCTTCGCGGACTGCCCGGTGCTCGCTCGCCCACTGCTCGAACCAGCGCTGCCGTCCCCAGCTCAGCTCGCCAGGGTCCGCCACCTGCCCCGGTCCGGCGTACCAGTCGGCGCCCTCCCATCCGGAGACATCGCGGAAGTACGCACCCTGCGCGGCAAGGCGATCGTGCAGGGGCGAGCGCTTGATGCCGCGCGCCGTCTTCATCGACTTCCCCGGGAAGTGCGTCTGGTAGACCATGCCGAGCGACTCGACCGTGCGCGTCGCGCGGTACTCCGGGGCGAGCTGGTAGGGATGCAGGCGGTCGATGTTCATGCCCGTCACGTCGATGTCCGGCAGTCCGTCGACGATCCACGTCGCGATCGCGCGGCCGATGCCGCCACCGGTGAGGATGCCGATGGAGTTGAGTCCGGCGGCCACGAAGTAGCCCCTGACCTCGGGCGATTCGCCGACCACGGGGGAGAGGTCGGGCGTGAAGGACTCCGGGCCGCAGAAGAACGTGCGGATGCCGACCTCCATGGACGCCGGCACGCGTGCCATGGCCTTCTCGAGGTAGGGGCCCATCCGCTCCCAGTCCGGCGGGAGAGTGAGGAACGACGCGTCCTCCGGGATGGCATCGACGTGCCAGGGTGCGCAGACCGGCTCGAAGAGGCCGATCATCATGCCGTCGCCCTCGGGCCGGTAGTAGCCGTAGGAGCCCGGATCCTCGAGCACGGGCAGGTCCGGATCGAGCCCCGGGATGGGGTCGGTGAGCAGGTAGTAGTGCTCCGCTGCCTGGTTGGGCACCGTGACACCCGAGCGCTCGGCGAGCTGCCGCGCCCACATGCCCGCGCAGTTGACGACGTACTCGCACTCGATGTCGCCGCGCTCGGTGCGCACCCCGACCACCCGGCCGTCCTTCACGAGGACGTCGAGCACCGGGGTGCCCTCGAGGACCGTCACGCCCTGCATGCGCGCCCCCTTGGCGAGTGCCATGGTCGCGTCGACGGGATTCACTCGGCCGTCCTGTGGCATGTAGAACCCGGCGAGCAGGTCATCGGTGCGCGCGGGCGGGAAGAGATCGGCCACCTCGGTCGGCGAGATCTCGTGCACCTCGGTGCCCATGAGGCGGTTGAACGCCGCGACGCGGCGGTACTCCTCGAGCCGCCCCTCGTCGGCGGCCACCTCAATGAGGCCGATCGGGGCGAAGCCCGTCGACTGCCCCGTCTCGGCCTCCAGTCGGCTGTAGAGATCGCGCGTGTAGTGGCGCATCCGGGTGGATGTCTCGGAGAAGGACCCGAAGGTGACCATGAGCCCGGCCGCGTGCCAGGTGGTGCCCGAGGTGAGCCGGTCGCGCTCGAGCAGCAGCGTCTCGCGGCCCCAGCCCAGGTGGCCCAGGTGATAGGCGACCGAGGCGCCGATGATCCCGCCGCCGATGACGACGACCCGTGTGCGCGACGGCAGATCCGTTCCTGAGGACATGGCGCCAGACGCTATCGCCCGGCGGAGCCGGCGCGGCGGCCCCCGTCAGGCCGGCCAACTTCGCCGGATCTGCTCCGCCGGGTCTGCCATCGCCCTAGCGTGCCTCCATGGGAGCCGTCTCCGTGTCCGAGAGCGTCGTCATCGCCGCGCCGCTCGATCGCGTGCTTGCCGTGCTGCGCGATCTGCCCGCGCAGGTCGACTGGTTCCCCGGGTGTCTCGGCTCGACCGTGCTGGCCACGGATGACGCGGGCCTGCCGGCGCGGGCACGCCAGGTCAACGACGTCAAGGTCGCCAAGGATGAATTCGAGCTCGACTACGCGCACACGGACACGTCGATGTCCTGGCGGCTGGTCGCGCCCAGCACGGCGCAGAAGGACGCGAGCGGATCGTGGACGCTCGTGGCGAGCGGGGATACGACGCGGGCCACGCTCGCCCTGTCCATCGAGCCGTCGCTGCCGCTGCCGGGATTCCTCGTCAAGAAGGCCCTGGGGGACACCGCCAAGGGAGCGACCAAGGCGCTCAAGGCCTACTGCGAGTCCTAGTCGAGGATCGCGTGCTCCTCGACGGGCATGCGCACCCTCGAGGACACGTGCGCGAGCGAGTCAGCCGCCACGGCCTTGCCGATCTCGGTGGCGTACGCCGCATCGGCCGCCTCCGCGGAGTCGAACCACAGTTCCGCGATGCCATCGAAGGGCGCATCCTCCCCGAGGAGGTTGAAGCGGATCCGTCGTACGCCGGGGAGGGTGCGGGCAAGCGGAGCGTGCTCGTGGATCCACCAGTGCGCGAACTCGTCATGGCTCATGTCATCGCGGCGGACGAGCCCGATCATGACCTTCACCTCAGGCTCCCGGCTTCTGCACGCGCGCGTGTGGCCGGCCGCCCGTGGACAGCACGAGGGCGATGAGGATCTCGTCGTCACGGGGCGCGTCGGGCAGGGAGATCTCGGCCGCGTCCATGTCGTCGAAGACCCAGCGGTCGTCCTTGTTGCCGATCGGCATCGTGATCGCTGCGCCCGGGCCGCCGACCTTCTTGGTGCCCGGGATGATGTCGGCTCCGCCACCGATGGCCGCCCGCACGGGCGCGCCGAATCTCGGGTGCAGCACGGCAGCAGTGTGCTCGAGCTCCCCGCGCGTGCCGACGATCGCTCCCTTGCCGTAGCCCCGCACCTGATCGGGGGTGACGCCGGCGCTCGCGAGCACCTCGAGGGCTCGCTGCACGAGCACGCCCGCGACCTCCGCGCTCATCTCCTCGAGCGGGCCGAGGTCGGCGACGAGCGGCTTGCCTGCCAGGGGATTGGCGACCACCGCTGCCGCCACGACCTTGCGCGTCGGCGGTGATACGGGCGCCCCAGCTTCGGCGTGCACCTCGGTGAGCGTGACGCTCACGACGCGGATGTCGGCCATCGAGCCTCCTCGGATAGGGCGCACACTCTGTCAGGGGCGCGGGCCGTCAGGGTCGTCGGGCTCGGCGCGCGCGCAGGGCGAGTCCCGCGAAGGCCGCGCTGACCGCGAGGGATGCGCCGATGGCGCCAGCTGCGGCCTGGGGCTTCGTGCGACCGGTCGCTAGCGGCGCAGCGGCCGCCGCGGCGTCGAGGACCTCCGTCACGGCATTGATCCAGGCCACGCGCTCCAGGCGCCGGGGATCATGCCGCGCGTCCCACACCAGCACCCCGAGCACCGCATTGCGCACCGCGAACAGGCGCGCGAAGTAGCGCAGGGTAGGTGAGTCCTCTGACTCATCGATGCCGAAGGCCTTGAGCAGCGCCCCGGGGGCTAGGCCCGCGGCAGCGCCGACCCCCACGCGCTCGGCGAGCATCGCTCCGGCGTACCCGGTCAGGGACATCGTCGCCTCCTGGTCTTGCGTAGGTGGAGGGCCCACTGTGCCACCGGGCTAGGGTCGAGGTCCGCGATTCCGGAGAGGACGTGCACGTGGACCAGCGCATGCTCGGTGAGCTCGAGGTGAGCGCCATCGGCCTCGGGTGCATGCCCATGTCCTGGGCCTACAACGTCGCCGATGCCGATGCCACGGAGGTCGAGGCCACGCTCCATCGCGCGGTGGAGCTCGGCATCACCCTGCTCGACACCGCCGATGTCTACGGACCCTTCACCAATGAGGAGATCATCCGCGAATACGTCGTGCGCGCAGGTCTGCGCGACCGCGTCGTCATCGCGACCAAGGCCGGCCTCGTGCCGATCGACGCGACCACATACGGGCGCGACGGGACCCCCGAGCACATCCGCTCCGCCTGCGACGCATCGCTCACGCGACTCGGGATCGACACGATCGACCTCTACCAGCTGCATCGCGTCGACCCGCAGGTCCCCGTGGAGGAGACGTGGGGCGCCATGGCCGAGCTCGCGTCGGCGGGCAAGGTGCGCTACCTGGGCCTGTCCGAGGCGACGGCCGAGGAGATCGCCGCCGCAGATGCCGTGCACCCGGTGTCGAGTGTGCAGAGCGAACTGTCCGTCTGGACTGACGAGAACATCGTCAACGGCGTGCTCGCGCTCACGCAGGAGCGCGGGATCGGATTCCTCGCCTACTGCCCGCTGGGCCGGGGATTCCTCACCGGAGCGCTCACCGCCGACGCGATCGGCGAGGGGGACTTCCGCTCGGCGAACCCGCGCTTCACCCCGGAGGCGATGGCGGCCAACTCCGCGATCGTCGACGGGGTGCGCGCGGTCGCGGATCGTCTCGGTGTCAGCCCCGCGCAGGTTGCGCTCGCCTGGGTGCTCGCGCAGGGCGACCACGTCGTCCCTATCCCGGGCACGAAGCGCCGGCGCTGGCTTGAAGAGAACGCCGCCGCGGTCGACGTGGTGCTCGAGCCCACCGATCTCGCGGACCTCGCTGCCCTGCCCCGCTCGGTGGCCCCGCGCTACTGATCGACCCAAGATCCGGCGGCTCGAGTCCTTGGATGTCTGCGAGGATCAGCCCGTGGACAGCGATGACCGGCAGGAGGTGATCCTCGTCGTGCGCCCCGTCCCGCAGGACCCGGTCGACGGCCTGCGAGGGCTGCTGGCGGCGATGGGATCAGCGATGGAGTCGGCGGCGACCACCGCGATGGACGCCGTCGCGACCGTCGCTGGTCCCCCCACGTCTGCCGTGCTCGACCGCGTCGTGCCCGGCGTCACCGACGCGGTGGTCCAGCGTGTGGACATCACCGGCATCGTCATCGACCGCGTCGACATGCGCGCGATCATCATGCGGGCACTCGACAGCCTGGACCTCACGCGCATCGTGCTCGAGCGCGTCGACCTGCGCCGAGTGGTCGAGGCCGCCCTGGATTCCATCGACGTCACCGAGATCGTCCTGCAGCGCGTCGATCTCGTCGCCGTGGTCGATGCCGTGCTCGACCAGCTGGACCTCACCGAGCTCGTGGAGCAGCGCGTCGACATCGATGCCCTGGTGGCGACCGTCGACCTCGAGCCGGTGATCGACAGGCTGCCCATCGTGGAGATCGCGGAGTACGTCATCGAGCAGACGGACCTGCCCGCCATCATCCGCCAGTCGACGGGCGGCGTGGCCAGCGATGCCATCGACGCGGTGCGCCTGCGCTCCTACGCGACCGACATCGCGACCGCGCGCATCGTCGATCGCCTCCTGCCGCGCCGCGGCCGCAAGCTCGACGCTCCCG
>CAZICY010000019.1:0-1794 GCA_964537955.1 uncultured Actinomyces sp.
AGTGGTGGTTCAACGAGTGGACTTAGAACGGGGGTTCGTCGAAGGCGGCTCCGCCGCCGGTGGGCGCGGCCCACGGGTCGTCGGCAGGAGCGCCTCCGCCTGAGCCACCGCCCGAGAAGCCGCTGTCGCCGCGCTGGGTGCGGGTGACCTTGGCCGTGGCGTAGCGGAGCGCAGGGCCGACGTCGTCGACCTCCATCTCCACGACGGTGCGCTTCTCGCCCTCACGGGTCTCGTAGGAACGCTGCTTGAGGCGGCCCTGCACGATGACGCGCATGCCCTTCTGGAGGGACTCGGCGACGTTCTCGGCGTACTGGCGCCACACGCTGCAGCGCATGAAGACTGGATCGCCGTCCTTCCACTCGTTGGTCGCCTTGTCGAGGTAGCGCGAGCTCGACGCGACCGTGAAGGACGCGACGGCGGCACCGCTCGGCGTGAAGCGCAGCTCGGGGTCGTTGGTCAGATTGCCCACGACTGTCACGTTGATGTCACCGGCGGCCACGGCTCAGGCCTCCTCTGGGCGCGTGACCTTGGTGCGGAGCACGGCCTCGTTGAGGTTGAGCTGGCGATCGAGCTCCGCCACGGCGGCGGGCGATGACGTGATCTCGAGGACGGCGTAGATGCCCTCGGGCTTATGCGCGATCTCGTAGGCGAGACGGCGGCGACCCCAGACGTCGACCTTCTCCACGCTGCCGCCGTCCTGCTTGACGACGTTGAGGAAGGTCTCGAGCGAGGGAGCGACAGTGCGCTCCTCGAGATCGGGGTCGAGGATGACCATGACTTCGTATCGGCGCATGCGGTCGCCGACCTCCTCTGGACTCATCGGCTCCGGTCTCTCCGGAGCAGGAGGCGGGGGATGACTCCCCGGTGGCCCTTCGGCCGTGGCCCCACGGGTAGGGCCTCGTAGAGGGTACGCCGGCCCGCGGGGATCGCCTAATCCGGGTGTTCCCGCTGCGCTGAGGACCTCACCCGTAGGTGTCCCGGGGGCCTGGCCCTGGCACGCGGCGCGGCCCGGGATTGCGCTTCGGGGGTGCCGGGCCAGTCACCTTGATCCGGTCGATGACCCCGGAGCCGAGCAGGGTGGCGATGCGCCCGTGGATCTGCGGGATGAGCAGGCGGACCTGCGTCGCCCACGCCGTCGAGTCGGCGCGCAGCCACAGTTCACGGCCGTCGTCCGTCTCGCGCACGGAGTCGGGCACGACATGATCAGCGAGGGCTTCACCGACGATCTCCGGCCAGCGCGCGATGAGCGACCCCGAGCCGACCTGGGACTCGTATCCGTGGTCGCGCAGCCACCCCTGCATCACCTTGTCGACGGTCTGCGGGTCACGGTCGTCGCCGTACTGCGGCCGGCGCACGGGTGCCTTCTTCGCTGGCGCCGATCGGGCACTGGCCTTCGCGCGCGCGAGGGCCGTCCTGGCCAGGTCGCTGCCGCCCTCAGGTGTCGTGTCAGTCACGGCGCGTCACCGTGCCTTCGATGACGTCGTACCACGCGCCCGACATCGCGGCGGGCACGTCCTCGGCGACCGCCGCGGTGATGAGGACCTGTGGGGCGTCGGCCACGCGCTCTGCGAGGTGCGCGCGACGGCGCGCATCGAGCTCGGCGAAGACGTCATCGAGCACGAGCACGGGCGCGCCGGACTCGGACGTGAGCAGGTCGTACGCCGCCAGCCGCAGCGAGAGCGCCGCCGACCACGACTCTCCGTGGGAGGCATAGCCCTTGACCGGGGCGTCGCCGAGCACCATGTCGAGATCATCGCGGTGGGGTCCGACGAGCGTGATGCCGCGGTCGAGCTC
>CAZICY010000019.1:1894-33114 GCA_964537955.1 uncultured Actinomyces sp.
GTCCGCTCCACGTCCTCCATACTCGTGCGCCGCGCGGCGCCCGCGGACTTCAGTAGCGCATTGCGCTGCTTGAGCACGCGGTCGTAGTCCGCGCGCGTGCCTGCCAGGCGCGGCTGACGCTGCACGAGCAGGTCGTCGAGGAAGCGTCGCCGCTCTCCGGGGTCTCCCTTGACGAGTGCGAGGTCCTCCGGTGCGAAGACGACGGTGCGCAAGATGCCCAGGATTTCCCGGGTGCGCTGCACGGGTGCCTTGTTGATGCGCGCGCGATTGGCCCGCCCGGCCGTGATCTCGATCTCGAGCACGAGGGAACGGTCCTCGCGCTCGACGTCGGCGCGGATCACCGCGCGCTCGGCGCCGTGGCGCACGAGCGGCGCATCGGTGGCCACCCGGTGGCTGCCCAGTGTGGACAGGTAGGCGATCGCCTCGACGAGGTTCGTCTTGCCCTGGCCATTGGGCCCGACGAACGCATTGATGCCCTGCTCGAGGCCGACTTCGAGATGCGCGTAGTTGCGGACGTCGGCGAGCGAGACGTGCCGCACCCGCACGGGGGGATCGGCGGGCAATCCCATCTCAGCCGGCGAGGCGCACCGGCATGAGCAGGTAGCGGTAGTCGGCGTCATCGTCGCCCCCGCCACTGAGCACCGCGGGGCGCGTGGACTGCGTGAAGGACAGGCGTGTCTCCGCGGCGTCGAGTGCACCGAGGCCGTCGAGGAGGTACTGCGGGTTGAAGGCGATGTCGATCTCGTCGCCGTCGAAGGTGCAGTCCAGGCTCTCCGTCGCCTGCGCCTCGTCTCCCGCGCCGGCGCGCAGGGTGAGTTCGTTGCCAGCGAACGCCAGTCGCACGGGTGTATTGCGCTCGGCGACGAGCGCCACGCGCTTGACAGAGTCGACGAGCTGCGCGGTCGACACCGTCGCCACGGCCAGGCTCTCGGCGGGGAGCAGGGAGCGGTACTTCGGGAACTCGCCGTCCAGCAGACGGGTCGTCGTACGTCGGCCGTTGCCCTCGAAGCCCATGAGCCCCTCGCCGCCTTCGGCCAGGGACAGGTGCACGGTCTCCGCACCCGCGAGCGACTTCGCAGTGTCAGCGAGCGTGCGGGCCGGGACGAGAGCCTGCACCTCGAGCTTGGGGGACGCGGGGGTCCAGGTGAACTCGCGCACGGCGAGCCGGTATCGGTCGGTGGCCGCGAGCGTGACGGATGACCCGTCGATCTCAACGCGGATGCCGGTGAGGGTGGGCAGCGTGTCGTCGCGCCCGGCTGCGATGGCCACCTGCGCCACGGCGTGGGCGAAGTCGGCGCCGGTGAGCGAGCCGGACGAGTCCGGCATGGTCGGCAGGCTGGGGTAGTCCTCGACCGGGAAGGTCGGCAGCGCGAAGGTCGACTTGCCGCAGACGACGCTCACCCTGGTGCCGTCGAGGCTGATCTGCACGGGAGCAGCCGGCAGCGCGCGGCTGATGTCGGCGAGGAGGCGCCCGGGCACGAGTGCGCGACCGTGGTCGGTGACATCGGCGTCGATGCCCACGCGTGAGGAGGTCTCGTAGTCGAAGCTGGACACCACCAGTCCTGCGCCGTCGGTCTCGAGCAGGAGCCCGGCGAGGATCGGCAGCGACGGCCGACTGGGCAGCGTGCGTGCGGCCCAGGCGACTGAGTCAGCCAGGGCGTCGCGCTCGACGCGGAATTTCACGGTGACCTCCGAATCAGGCACGGCTGTGCCCGCAGACGCGTCATCCTGCCACCGCGGTCCGAAGGCGGCTAGGGGTGTGGTGCGGCATCCACAATCTGGGGCGGGCCATGAGCCTGTGTGATCCATTCGAAAGGGTTACTCGTCTTCGTCGTAGCCCCGGTGGATGCTGGGGATGGCAGGTGTCGGTCCACGTCACACGGCACGGCGGTATGCACACCCGCTGTGGACACCGTGGGTACCGTGCAGCAGCCCCGGTGGATGGTGGCGGCGGCGTCCCCGGGGCTCCACACGACTTCGCTGGTTATCCACAGATTGCCCTAAGTCTGTGGGTGCGGGGTCGCGAGTTGTCCACAGGTATTCCCCATTCTGGGGATGCCGTGACCTTTCGGTGACCTTGGGGCGTGGGGGATCTTCTGAGGCGGATGGGATGAAGGGTCAGCCGCGGGACTGGGACTTGATCCGGGCCGTGAGGTCGGCGACCTGGTTGTAGAGGCTGCGCCGCTCGCCGATGAGCTGGCGGATCTTGCGGTCGGCATGCATGACGGTCGTGTGATCGCGGCCACCGAAGGCCTGGCCGATCTTGGGCAGTGACAGGTCGGTGAGTTCACGGCACAGGTACATCGCGATCTGCCGAGCAGTCACCAGGACGCGGGAGCGCGACGTACCGCATAGGTCGTCGACGGTCACACCGAAGTACGCCGCGGTCGTCGTCATGATCTCGGCTGCGGTGATCTCCGGGCCGGCCTCGGCGGGGAAGAGGTCCTTGAGCACGAGATCGGCGAGGCCGAGGTCGACGGCGGATCGATTGAGCGAGGCGAACGCCGTCACGCGGATGAGGGCACCTTCGAGTTCGCGGATATTGCTCGAGACCTTGGACGCGATGAACTCGAGCACCTCGGGCGGAGCCTGCAGGCGCTCCTGGGCGTTCTTCTTGCGAAGGATGGCGATACGGGTCTCGAGGTCGGGGGGCTGGACGTCGGTGGTGAGGCCCCATTCGAAGCGGGAGCGCATCCGGTCTTCGAAGTCCTGGAGTTGCTTGGGTGCCAGATCGGAGGTGATGACGATCTGCTTGTTGGCATTGTGCAGCGTATTGAAGGTGTGGAAGAACTCCTCCTGCGTCTGCACCTTGCCGGACAGGAACTGGATGTCATCGACGAGCAGGATGTCGATGTCGCGGTAGCGCCGCTGGAAGGCGGACGACTTGTCGTCGCGAATCGAGTTGATGAACTCGTTGGTGAACTCCTCGGAGCTCACGTAGCGCACCCGCGTGCCCTTGTAGAGGGTGCGCGCGTAGTGGCCGATGGCGTGGAGCAGGTGCGTCTTGCCCAGCCCGGAGCCGCCGTAAACGAAGAGCGGGTTATAGGCCTTCGCGGGCTGCTCGGCGACAGCGACGGCCGCGGCGTGCGCGAAGCGGTTGGACGAGCCGATGACGAACGTGTCGAAGGTGTACTTCGCGTTGAGCCGGCCGTCCTCGCTGCGCGCCGCCACACGGTCGCCGCTTTGTCCGGGGGAGCCGGTGCCGGGCCGGTCGACGATGCCGTCCAAGGTGTCGGCCTCCACCGGATAGGTGGCGTCGGCCACCGCGTCGATCTCGTCCTCACTTGGCGGGGCAGCGATTCCGGGATCGACGGTGACGGCCAGGCGGACCTCGCGGCCGAGTTGGGCGGTGAGGGCAGCGGTCACCACGGGGCGCAGTCGCGTCTCCAGGACGTCCTTGGTGAAGTCGTTGGGGGCGGCGATGAGAGCGGTGTCCTCGACCAGGCCGAGGGGGCGGGTGAGGGAGACGAAGGCACGCTGCTGCGGGGTGAGGGTGCCGTCGCCCAGGGACTCCAGTGCCTTGGCCCACAGGTCCGTGAGTTCAGCGGCCGTTGTGTCCATGCCAGTCTCCCCTTTCACGCACGTCCCACTCTTCCCACAAGTTGTCCACAGATTGTGGAACCCTTAGCGGGCCGGCTGCGCGGCCATGTGTCTTGCGCGCTGTCGCCCCTCCCGGGCAGGACGCCCGCCCGACCCTAGTGGTCGGCTGTGGATGACTCAAGGGCCAGGTGTCCCTGGCTGTGGATCGTGAGCGCAGGGGCGCGGTCGAGGGTGGATTTGATCGCCTCACGGCTCACAGGTACCCTCGTGAGGCTCACGGGAATTCCCGTGAATGGATGTGAGCAGGACTGCATCCGAGCAGGACCGTATTCGAGCAGGAGCACAGACATGTCGAAGCGCACCTTCCAGCCCAACAACCGTCGTCGGGCGCGCACGCATGGCTTCCGCGCTCGCATGCGCACCCGCGCCGGCCGCGCCATCCTCGCTGCACGCCGCGGCAAGGGCCGCACCCGCCTGTCTGCCTGACGGTCTGCAGGGCCTCGATCCTGGAGGGCCGTGATGCTGCCCTCGCACTATCGCCTCCACTCTCGCGCGGACATCTCGCGCACGATTCGCCTCGGCTCGCGTGCCCGCAGGGGCGCCCTCGTCGTGCATGTCCAGGTCGGCGCCGGAGGGCAGGTGCCCGCTCGCGCGGCGTTCGCGGTGAGCAAGGCTGTCGGGGACTCGGTGACCCGGCATCGCGTCGTACGCCGCCTGCGAGCCCTCATGCCACCCCTGCTCGATCAGCTGCCCGGCGGCACCGAGGTCGTGGTTCGGGCCATGCCTGAGGCAGCATCGGCGTCGAGCACCCAATTGCGCGAGGACCTGGTGCGGGCCCTGGAGCGCGTCGTCCCACTCGCGCCCCGCAGCGACGACCGCACATCCACGGACACGCACGCGCCCGAAGCCCTGTCCGCATCTGCGCACTCGGCGATAGAGGATCAGCCTCCACGGACCGGCGTGCAGCGATTGCTCTACGGGATCGGGTGGCCGATCCGGGCCCTGCTCCTCGGCGCGATCTGGGTCTACCGGCACACGATCTCCCCGATGCTGCCGCCCACGTGCCGCTACTACCCCAGCTGCTCGGCCTACGGCTTCCAGGCGCTGCAGGTGCACGGCGCGGCCAAGGGGACCGTGCTCACCGCCTGGCGCGTCCTGCGCTGCAACCCCTTCACGCCCGGCGGCCTGGATCCGGTGCCGCCGCGCGGCGCGTGGCGACCCGAGATCGACCCCGACGGCACCCCGAGGGTCACCGGCCCCGCAGCCGCCTAATACCCTCTCCTGGCGGCATCGTGCCGCCTGTCCTGGGAGCGCGCGTGTTCATCATCGACTGGCTGGCTACCGGCGTGAGCTGGATCCTCGTCCAGTTCCACGCGCTCTTCTCCGCGCTCGGCATGAATCCGGCCAGTGGCTGGACGTGGACCTTCTCGATCGTCGGCCTCGTGGTCGTGATCCGCATCCTGCTGATCCCGCTCTTCGTGAAGCAGATCAAGGCGCAGCGCAACATGCAGATCATCCAGCCGCGCATCAAGGAGATCCAGAAGAAGTACGCCGGCGACCGCGAGAAGCAGTCGCAGGAGATGATGAAGATCTACAAGGAGACGGGCACTAACCCGCTGTCGTCCTGCCTGCCGATCCTGCTCCAGGCCCCTATCTTCTTCGCCCTCTTCACGGTGCTGCAGGGCATCGCGATGTACAACCCGGACAACCCGGATTACAACCCGCCGGGCGTTTTCGGATGGGACCAGTACGCCGCCCTGCTCCCCCAGGCACACGACGCGTCGATCTTCGGTGCCCCGCTCTATGGCTACTTCATGGGTGCCAGCGAGGTGGCGGCGGATGGCTTCAACCCGCTGAACACTCGCGTGCTGTCCTTCATCCTCATCATCTTGATGACGGCGACGACGTTCATCACGCAGCGCCAGCTCATCGTCAAGAACTCCGCTCCGGACAACCCCTTCGTCAAGCAGCAGAAGATCCTGCTCTACGTCTTCCCGGTCATCTTCGCCGTCGGCGGCATCAACTTCCCGATCGGCGTACTCATCTACTGGATGACCACCAACCTCTGGACGATGGGTCAGCAGTTCTACGTCATCCGCAACAACCCTCAGCCCGGGACCCCTGCGTTCGATGCATGGGAGGCGCGCAAGGCCGAGAAGGCCGCGCGCAAGGCAGCAAAGAAGGGCGGCGTCGCTGTCGTCGAGGTGGTCGAGGAGGCCCCCGTGGCCCCGGCCCCACGCGTGCAACCCAAGCGACAGCCGAAGTCGAAGCGATCCAAGGGCGGCGGTAGCTCCGCCGGCACCTCCACGAAGGGAACGTCATGAGCACCGAGACCGAGGCTCCCGCGGCCGATCTGCTCGAGAAGGAGGGCGACGCTGCGGCGGACTACCTCGAGGGCCTGCTCGACATCGCCGACCTCGATGGCGACATCGACATCGACGTCGAGGGCGATCGCGCTCAGGTGTCGATCGTGGAGATCAACGCCGGCGAACTGAAGTCACTCGTAGGCGATGACGGCAAGGTGCTCGACGCCCTGCAGGAACTGGCGCGCCTCGCAGCAGCTCAGGCCACGGGCGAGCGCTCGCGCCTCATGCTCGACATCGCCGGATTCCGTCTCGCCCGCCGCCGTGAACTCGAGGCCTTGGCGCAGACCGCGATCGACGAGGTCAAGGAGACCGGCGAGCCGGTGCGCCTGGCGGCGATGAACGCCTTCGAACGCAAGGTCGTGCACGACGTGGTGACCAACGCCGGGCTCGTGAGCGAGTCCGAGGGCGTTGACCCCGACCGGCGCATCGTCATCAAGCCGGCCTCCTAGCGCGTTCGCCCCGGAGTCCTTCACTGACCGCCGAATCGCTGCCGACGCCCCCCGCTGCGCTGGGCGCGGTGGTGACCGATGCCACGGCGCAGGCGGCTATGGCCCGATACGCCGAGTTACTTGCGACCGCGGGCGTCGAGCGCGGCCTGATCGGCCCTCGCGAGGTGCCGCGACTGTGGGATCGGCACCTGCTCAACTGCGCGGTCGCCGTACCCCTGGTGCCCGAGGGCGCGGATGTGATCGACGTGGGGTCGGGGGCAGGGCTTCCGGGCATCGTGTGGGCGATCGTTCGGTCGGACATCACCGTGACCTGCCTGGAACCCCTCCAGCGGCGAGCGACCTTCCTGGAGGAGGCCGTCACGGATCTCGGGCTGTCGGGTCGCGTGCATGTGGTGCGCGCACGAGCCGAGGACATCGTCCGAGGCCGTGGGCCGGTGACGTCGCTGCGTGCGCGGGTCGTGACCGCGCGTGCGGTGGCGCCGATGGAGCGCCTCGCCGGGTGGACAGTCCCGCTCGTGAAGCCCGGCGGCGAACTCCTTGCACTCAAGGGTCGCTCGGCCACCGAGGAGGTGGAGGCCTCCCGAGAGGTGCTCGAACGCCTGGGCATCGTGACGATCGAGATCGTCGAGTGCGGCGAGGGCGTTGTCGATCCCGTCACAACTGTGGTGCGCGCCCTCAAGGCCGATTGAGCGAGCCCGACAGCCGTGATGTAGTCCACGGTTCAACCTTGTGCGCCTCCTGTGCCTCAAGCCAGGAGCCTCATGTCACGGCATAAGCAGGGCGGTGCACAATGTCGGCCATGGAGCGCGACACCGGCCTGGGCTGGCCTGTTTCACGTGAAACCGAGCGGACGGACGCCCCCCTGTGGGCAGGTCTGACCGGCCTGGGCTGGCCTGTTTCACGTGAAACCCAGCCCGCTCCGAGGATGTCCTCATGACCCGAGTCCTCGCCGTGGCCAACCAGAAGGGCGGGGTCGGCAAGACGACGACCACGGTCAACCTCGCCTCCGCCCTGGCGGCTGATGGCCGGGAGGTCCTCGTCATCGACCTGGACCCCCAGGGCAATGCCTCCACGGCCCTGGGCCTGGAGCATCACAGCGGCGTGCTGAGCACCTACGAGGTCCTCACCCAGGATGTCCCCCTGGCCGACATCGTGGCGGAGCCGGCTGAGGGGGGCGGGCACCTGTGGGCCGCCCCCGCGACCATCGACCTCGCCGGGGCGGAGATCGAGCTGGTCTCCCTCGTGGCCCGTGAGGGGCGCCTGGACCGGGCGATCCAGGACTACCTGCGCGAGCACGAGGCCCGCCATGGCCGTCCGCTGGACTACGTCATCATCGACTGCCCCCCGAGCCTGGGCCTGCTCACCCTCAATGCCCTGGTCGCTGCCCGGGAGCTGCTGCTGCCCATCCAGTGCGAGTACTACGCCCTCGAGGGGGTGTCCCAACTCCTGCGGACGATCGACCTGGTCACCAAGCACCTCAATCCCGACCTCCAGGTGGGGGCCGTGCTGCTCACGATGTACGACGGCCGGACCCGCCTGTCGTCCCAGGTGGTCCAGGAGGTGCGCGAGCACTTCGGCGAGGCCGTGCTCCCTACGGTCATCCCCCGCTCGGTGCGCCTGTCCGAGGCCCCCTCCTATGGCCAGACCGTCCTCGCCTACGACGCGGGCTCCTCGGGCGCACTGGCCTACGTCCAGGCGGCCCGCGACCTCGACGGAGCCCCCCGTGACTAGTTATCCACAGGTTATCCACATCATGCTCGAGGGGGTTTCCTATGGCTGAGGCCAAGCGTGGGCTGGGCAAGGGCCTCGGAGCGCTCATCCCGACCGGCCCGACCCCGGCGGGATCGAAGGCGGGTGCGGCGGGCGCATCAGGTGCGAAGAAGTCGGGGGCGAAGTCTGGTTCGAAGTCGTCAGGGAGCGCGCCGGCAGCGAGGGCGTCCGCACGTGCATCGCGCGGCGACGCCGCGCTCGAGCCCGTCGCCGGCGCGGTCTACGTCGAGATCCCGCCTGCGGACGTCGTGCCCAATCCGCGTCAGCCGCGCCAGGTCTTCGACACCGACGCGCTCGCCGAGCTCGTCCACTCCATCAGGGAGATCGGCCTGCTCCAGCCGATCGTCGTGCGGCGGCGCGATGCCGCCGATGGTGGCGCGCAGTTCGAGCTCATCGCGGGCGAGCGACGGTGGCGCGCCTCGCAGGAAGCGGGCCTGGAGCTGATCCCGGCGATCGTGCGCGAGACCGCGGACGACGACATGCTCCGCGAGGCGCTGCTGGAGAACCTTCACCGCGCTGAGCTCAATCCCCTCGAGGAGGCGGCCGCCTACCAGCAGTTGCTCGCCGACTTCGGGGGCACGCAGGAGGAGCTGGCCCAGCGCCTGGGCCGTTCGCGGCCGCAGGTCGCCAACACCCTGCGCCTGCTCAAGCTGCCGCCCGCAGTGCAGCGCCGTGTCGCTGCCGGCGTCATCAGTGCCGGGCACGCCCGCGCACTGCTCTCCCTCGACGACGCTGACGCGATGGACGCGCTCGCGGAGCGCATCGTCAAGGAGGGACTGTCGGTGCGGTCGGTCGAGGAGATCGTCCTCATCGGCGACGACGGCGAGCCCAAGCGCAAGCGCACGCCGCGTCCCCGCGGCGGAGCCTCCGCCGAGGTCGCGGAGGTCCTCGCGACGGTGACCGAGCGGCTCGGTGACCTGCTCGACACGCGCGTGCGGGTGGAGGGCGTCCGCACGGAGCGCAGCCGCGGGCGGCTCGTGGTGGAGTTCGCCGATCTCGAGGACCTGCGCCGGATCACCGACATCATCGAAGGCTGAACCACTCGACCTCGCGTGCACCACGGCGGGGGCGTAGCCTCCGACAATCGGGATCGCCCGACACTCACGAGTCTCCAGGGAGTGCACATGCGCACGGTGATCATCGGAGGCGGGGTTCTCGGCCTCACCCTCGGTTACGAGCTCGCCCGGCAGGGTGCCGAGGTCGAGATCGTCGACGCGCGCGAGCCGGGCCTGGGGGCCTCGGCCGTCAACGCCGGGTGGGTCGTGCCCAGCGAGGCCGCGCCCGTGCCCGGCCCCGGCCTGATCCTCAAGTCGATGAAGTGGATGGTCCGCAAGGACTCCCCGCTCTACATCAAGCCCTCCGTGCAGCCGGATCACGTGCGCTTCATGCTCGGCATGTGGCGACGCTGCAATGAGCGCGACGCCCGCGCGGGCTTCGAGGCGCACCTCGCACTCGCGGAGTCGACCAACGACATCCTCGACGACTACACCCGCGACGGCATCGCCTACGACTCCTACGCCAAGGGCCTGCTCATGGCCTTCCGCGACGCCGACAACATGCACCACCACGTGAGCGGCCTGGCGCTTCAATCGGCGTATGGACTCGACCCGCAAGTGCTCGAGGGCGACGCCGTCCACCAGGCCGAGCCCGCCCTGCGCAGCGGCCTCGCGGGTGGCATCTACTTCCCCCATGAGCGTCATCTGGACTCCGCTTCCCTGACCCGAGGCCTGCGCGCCCGCATCCTCGAGCTCGGCGGCACCATCACCGAATCCGCACCGATCGACCGGGTCGAGCGCCTCGGCGACGCCATCGTCGCCGTCCGCAGCGGCGAGCGCCGCTTCACGGCCGATGCCTTCGTCGTCGCCGCGGGTGCCTGGACCGGACGCGTGACGGACCTCTTCGGCGTACCCCTGCCCATCCGGCCCGGCAAGGGCTACTCCATCGACCTGACTCCCGCGCCCATGCACCTGCGCACCGCCATCAATCTCTCGGACGCGAAGATCGCGATGACGCCGTACGACGGGCGGATGCGCCTGTCCGGCACGATGGAGTTCGCCGGCCTGGACGAGGACGTCAACGTCACGCGCGTCCAGGCGATCCTGCGCGGACCGTCCGGCTACTTCGACGACTGGCAGATCCCGGCCAGTGCATCGCAGGCCAAGGCCGGCATGCGCCCGATGACCCCGGACGGCATGCCGATCATCGGCGTGCTGCCGGGGACGGCCAACGCCTACGTCTCGAGCGGCCACGGCATGCTCGGCATCACCCTGGGACCTGGCACCTCGCGCGCGCTCGCCGACGAGATTCTCGGCAGGGGCGTGCCCCCGCGCTTGCTGCCCTTCAGCCCCACTCGATTCGCCCGCCGCGTCAAGGCGATGCCCGCGCTCACGCCCGTCGGAGCGCACCGATGACCATCACCGGCATCCTCACCGCACTCGTCACGCCCTTCCACGCCGACGGCTCGATCGATGACGCGGGCATCCAGCGCCATGTGGACCGCCAGGTCGACGCCGGCATCCACGGCCTCGTGCCGCTGGGTACGACCGGTGAGTTCACCACGATGACCCACGAGGAGCGGCGGCACGTCACCGAGGCCGTCATCGATGCGGCAGCCGGTCGCATCGGCGTCTTCCCGCACACGGGTGCGCAGTCGACCGCGGAGACCATCGCGCTGTCCGTCCACGCGCAGAAGGCTGGCGCGAAGGGCCTCATGATCGTGCCGCCGTACTACGACCCGCTGAGCATCTCGGCGTTGCACGCGCACCTCGCCGCGGTCGGCGAGGCCGTCGACATCCCGATCGTCTACTACAACGTCCCCGGTGCCACGGGCATCCGCCTGGACGCCGAGCAGCTTGCTGCGCTCGGCAGCATCCGCAACGTCGACTACATCAAGGACACCAGCGGCGACTTCAGCACCGTGACGGCGATGCTCATCGGCTACGCCGACCAGATCACCCTCTTCAACGGCTGGGACACGCTCACCTTCGGTGCGCTGGCCACCGGCGCTCAGGGCTCGGTGTGGGGCATGGGCAACCTGCTGCCCGACCAGGCCGTGCGCTTGTTCGAGGCACTGGCTGTCAAGGGTGACCTGGAGGAGGGCCGGCGCCTGTGGCACGGCCTGTGGAAGGTCAACGCCCTGCTCGAGTCGGTCAACTATGTGGCTGCCATCAAGGGTGGCCTCGAGGACCTCGGCGTCGGTGCCGGGCCGGTGCGCGCACCGCTCCAGCCGGTGTCGGCGGAGTTCCGCGCGGAGCTCGCCGCTGCCCTGAAGGCCGCGCAGGCGCTGTGACACTGCGTCTCACCTGCATCGAGGCCCACGCTGAAGGCGAGCCGGGCCGCGTCATCGTCGATGTCGATGCACTCGTGCCGGGCGACACGATCGAGGAACGGTTCGCCTACGCGGCGCGCGAGCTGCACGGCCTGCGCAGGCTCGTGCTGCACGAGCCGCGTGGCTATCCGGGCCTGTGCGCGGTGCTCGCGCTCACACCCTCGGATCCGCGCGCTCACGTCGCCATCATCGTGATGGAGCAGGGCGCCTTCACGCCCATGTCGGGCAGCAACACCATCTGCACCGTGACCGCCCTGCTGGAGACCGGCCGCATCCCCATGGTGGAGCCGGTGACGACGGTGACCTTGGAGACCGCCGTCGGCCTGGTCACGGTCGATGCGCGCTGCGAAGGCGGCAAGGTGCTCGCGGTGACCATCGCCAACGTCCCGGCGTTCGCCGTGCACCTGGGCGTGCCGCTGGAGATCCCCGTCGATCCGCGCGTGGATCCCGGCACCGACTGGGGCCGGACGCGCACCGTGCCGGTCGATGTGGCCTTCGGTGGGCAGTTCTTCGTGCTCGCGCGCGCGGAGGACCTCGGTGTCGGCCTGGATCCGTCGGACGTCCCGCGGCTGCTCTCCCTCGGCGCGCGGCTCAAGTTGGCCGTGAATCAGCAGTATCCGGTCGCGCACCCGCTCAACTCCGGCATCGACTCGGTCAATCTCGTGATGATCACCGGTCCGTCGCCGGGGCCCGGGATCGACGGGCGCAATGCGATGGTGATGGCCACGGACACGCTCTCCGACGACCCAGCCACGTGGACAGGGGCGCTCGATCGGTCGCCGTGCGGCACCGGCACGTGCGCGCGGATGGCCTGCATGCATGCGCGCGGCGAGCTCTCGCTCGACACCCCCTTCGTGCACCAGGGCATGCTCGACACGACCTTCACCGGGATGCTCGTGGGCGAGACGACGGTGGGCGACTACGCCGCGGTGCTGCCCACGATCACCGGTCGCGGCTGGGTGACCGGTCGCAGCGAGTGGGTGCTGGACGACTCCGACCCCTTCCCCGAGGGCTACACGATCGGCGATATCTGGCCGGTGTGAGCGCGGTGGTCCCGTGATCCAGGGCGGAACCCCCACAGCGATGATGACGTCTCAACGCCGACACCCTGGAGGAATCATGCGTCGACCGGTCCTCATCGGGACAGCACTCGCAGTGGCAGCCCTCACCCTCACGGCCTGCGGCGGCGGGGGGGCGACCGCGGGCGGTGACCCGCAGTCGCTCGTCGACACAGCGTACGCCGTCACGACGATCACGGTTGAAGGAGCTGATCGGGAGGTGCTCGGGCCCGTGGAGATCGCCTTCACCGCTGACACCATCAGCGTGATGACTCCCTGCAATGGCATGTCCGGCCCGGTGACCTACTCCGAGTCCACGCTCACGGTGGGTGCGCTCGCCCAGACAAAGATGGCGTGTGAGCCCGCGCTCATGGACCAGGACCAGGTCATCGCCTACGCGCTAGCCGCCAACCCGACGTGGCAACTCGCGGGCGAGCAGCTCACGCTCACGGGTGGTGGCACCGTCATCGGTGGCGACAACCTCCTCAAGGAGGTCACGCCTTAAGCGGCGTACTCTCGGTGCGGTCAGTGCGGGAGGTGGCAGCGTGGGTGTGATCAGCCCGATTGCGCCTCCCCTGGCGGGGCCCGCGCTCTTCGACCAGGACTGGCTCTCGCTCTTCTTCATGCACTGGGCGGTGGATCCTGCGGACGTGGCGCCTTTCATGCCCCGGGGAGTGCGACCCGACGAGTGGGATGGCGCGACCTACGTCGGGCTCGTGCCCTTCCGCATGGTCGATGCGGGGCTGGGCCGTCGGCATCCAACGCCCTACCTCGGCACCTTCCTCGAGTGCAACGTGCGGCTCTACTCCGTCGACGACGAGGGCCGCCACGGCGTTGTCTTCAGGAGCCTCGAAGCCACGCGATGGTTCACGGCGATGTCGGCTCGTTGGGGGTACCAGCTGCCCTACACCTGGGCGCGCATGCACGTGAAGCAGCGCGGTGATCGCTGGTGGTGGCGGTCTGATCGGCGCTATCCGCGTGGCGGGGGTTCGTTACGACTCACCGTCGACGTGGGCGAGCCCGTCGAGCCGACACCGGCGGAGGTCTTCTACACCGCACGCTGGGGGCTGCACTCCACCCTTGCCGGGCGCACCCTGTGGACGCCCAATGAGCATGAGCCATGGCCGATGTACGCCGCCGAGGTCGTCGAACTCCACGAGGACCTCATCGCGCGTGCGGGACTGCGCGTGCCGGGGGAGCCGACCGAGCGCGTGCTCTACTCACCCGGAGTGCACACCACCTTTGGCCTTCCGGTGCTCGTCACGTAAAGGTGGGGATGCCGAGAGCGACGACGCCACGTACCGTGACCGGGTGAGCGAGACCGTCGTCGAGGGACCGCCAGCGCCAGCGCGCACGTGGAGCGCGGCGCCCTGGCTTTACGCCGCCTTCGGCGTGCTCTCGGCCGGCTTCGGCGTGGCCATCGGGACCCTCGTGGCCGCGCTCATCGATCCGGCGTACGCCCCCATCGAGGTCGTCGCATCGACCGCGATCGACCTGCCGCCCCAGGCGGTGAAGGAGTGGGCCACCTCGACCTTCGGCACGGCGTCGAAGACCGTCGTCGTGGGTGTCGTGGTGGTCACCGTCATCGCCGTGGCCGCCTGGGCGGGCATCACCGCGCGCGTGCGGCCGCGCTTCGGCATCCAGGTGATGATCGTCGCCGGCCTCGTCGGGGCGGTCGCCGCGCTGCTGCGCCCGGTGGACCTCGTCCTCGCGCCGGTGCCGTCGATCGTCGCCGGCGCCGCCGCCGCGCTCGCGCTGTGGTGGCTGCTGCGCATGGCGCGGCCTGCTGAAACTGTCCCCGTCGCGTCAGGCGAGGTCCCCTCACCGGAGCTCCCGAGCTCCGAGCCGACCGTGGATGCGCTTGCGCCGAAGGAGGTGAGCCGGCGCGGGGTGCTGCTCGGAATCGGCGGCGTGGTGGTCGTGGGAGGTGCCGCGCTCGCATCGGCACGCTGGCTCACCACCCGGGCGAGCGCGGTGGCCTCTCGCGTCGCGGCGGTGCTGCCGACAGCGGTCGAGCCGCTGCCGCCGCTCCCGGCCGGTGTGCAGGCCCCCGTGCCCGGCATGACGCCCTTCATCACGCCCAACGCCGACTTCTACCGCATCGACACCGCCGTCATCGTCCCCCAGGTGACAGCCGAGGAGTGGACACTGGCATTCGACGGCATGGTGCGCAGGCCCTTCACGATCACCTACGCCGAGCTGCTCGAGATGCCCATGGTTGAGCGCGACGTCACGATCATGTGCGTCTCCAATCCGATCGGTGGCGACCTCATCGGCACGGCACGCTGGCTCGGCACGCCGCTCCTGCCCCTGCTCGAGCGTGCCGGCATCGAGCCCGGCGCCGATCAGCTCTTCAGCACCTCGGTCGACGGATGGACCTGCAGCACTCCCCTCGACGGCCTCGCTGAGCGCGAGCCGCTGCTGGCCATCGGCATGAACGGCGAGCCGCTGCCCATCGCGCACGGATTCCCCGTGCGCATGATCATCCCCGGCCTCTACGGCTTCATCTCCGCGACGAAGTGGGTCACGCGCATCAGCGCGACGACCTACGCGCAGGACCCGGCCTACTGGACCGTGCGCGGCTGGGCGACCGACGCGCCCGTGCTCACCGGCAGCCGCATCGACCTGCCGCAGGGCAGCCTGACTGTGGGGCAGGCTGCGATCGGCGGCGTCGCCTGGGCGATGGACGGTGACGGCATCAGCCGCGTCGAGGTGAGCATTGACGACGGCCCGTGGCAGGAGGCCCGCCTGGCGGACCAGCCGACGCCGCGCACATGGCGGCAGTGGTGGCTCGACTGGGAGGCCACGCCAGGACGTCACACGATCGCCGTGCGCGCGACCAACGGGCTCGGTGAGACGCAGACGAGCGAGGTCCGCGATGTCGTCCCGTCGGGTGCGACGGGCTACGACGTGGGAGTCGTCGAGGTCGCCTGAGTTAGACGCGGGCCACAGCGCGCTCGACGAGCGCGGCCATCTGCGCGCCCATGTCGAGCCCCGCGGCCGCCAGTGCCTGCGGCACCAGCGATGTCTCGGTCATGCCCGGTGCGACGTTGACCTCGAGGAACCACGGGGTGCCGTCGGCGTCGATGATGAGGTCGGAGCGCGACCAGTCGCGCAGGCCCAGCGTCTCGTGAGCGGTGAGTGCCGCTTCGGCAGCCGCCTTGGCGACGGCGTCGTCCAGTCGTGCGGGCACGTGGAACTCCGTCGTGCCCGCGGTGTAGCGCGCGGCGTAGTCGTAGAAGCCACCGTCAGCCGCGATCTCCACCGCCGGCAGGGCCATTGGCCCGTCGGATGTCTCGATGACGCCGACGGCCACCTCGGTGCCGTCGACGAAGCGCTCGAGCATCGCGACGTCGCCGTAGGCGAAGGCGCCGACCATGGCCGCGGGGAGCTCTGCTGCTGCGCGCACGATGCTCACGCCCAGCGCGGAGCCGCCGCGTGTGGGCTTCACCACCAGCGGGAAGCCCAGGCCCCGCTCGAGCGCAGCCATGACACCGGGGGCGCCCAGCTCGCGGAAGGTTGCATGCGGCAGCGCTACCGCCTCGGGTGTCGCGACACCGGCACGGCGCACGAGCGTCTTAGCAACCGGCTTGTCGAAGGCCAGGCGCGAGGCAGCAGCGCGCGAGCCGACGTAGGGAAGGTCGAGGCACTCGAGCACATCACGGACCGCGCCGTCCTCGCCCGCGCTGCCATGCAGGAGCGGCACGACGCAGTCGGGGGCATCGGCGGCCAGCTCGGCGAGCAGGGACGCGTCGACATCGCGCTCGATCACCTGCCAGTCCGGCCGCGCGATGCGCAGCGCCTCGGCGACGCGGCGGCCCGAGCGCAGCGAGACGTCGCGCTCGGCCGAGAGGCCGCCAGCGAGGACGAGCACCTGCATGCGTGACTCCTAGAGCAGATCGGGTGCGGGATTGGCGGGGCCCTCGGCATTGCGCAGCGCATGACCGGTGCCGAAGGTCTGCGCGATCTCGAGCTCGGACTCGATGACGCCCGAGAGGCGCCGCACGCCCTCGCGGATGCGATCGGCGTCGGGGTAGCAGTAGGACAGTCGCAAGCTCTGCGAGCCCTGAAGGTCGACGAAGAATCCCGTGCCCGGCACGTAGGCGACGAGCGCGCTGATCGCGCGCGGCAGCATCGCCTTGGCGTCGAGTCCCTCCGGCAGGGTCACCCAGGAGTAGAAGCCACCGGCCGGCTTGGTCCATGTCGTGCCGGCCGGCATGAGCTGGTCGAGAGAGTCGAGAAGCGCGTCGCGGCGCTCGCGATAGAGCTCGCGGAAGACCTTCACCTGCTCGCGCCACGGCTGGGTCGCGAGGTATTCCGACACGGTGAGCTGCGCGTAGTTGGACGGGCACAGCACCGCGGACTCGGCCGCAAGGACGAGCTTCTCGCGCACGCCGTGCGGGGCGACGGCCCAGCCCACGCGCAGGCCCGACGCGATCGTCTTGGAGAAGGACCCGAGGTAGACGACCTGCTGGTCATCATCAGCGCGGATCGCGCGCGGTGGTGCGCCCTCGAAGCCCAGGAGGCCGTAGGGGTCGTCCTCGAGGATGAGGATGCCCTCGCGCCGGGCGATCTCGAGGATGCGCTGGCGGCGCTCGGGGCCCTGCGTCACGCCGGCGGGATTATGGAAGCTCGGGATCGTATAGATCATCTTCACGCGCTTGCCCTCGGCGCGCACGCGCGTGATCGCCTCATCGAGGGCCTCGGGCACGAGACCCTCATCGTCCATTGCGACGTGCTGGATATCGCACTCGTACGCGCGGAAGACACCGAGCGCACCGACGTAGGAGGGAGCTTCGACGAGCACGACGTCACCCGGATCGCAGAAGACGCGCGTGACGAGGTCGAGTGCCATCTGCGAACCCGTCGTCACGATGACGTCATCAGGATGTGCGCTGATGCCGACCTCGGCCATGACGTCGAGGATCTGACCGCGCAGCGTGACGTCGCCCTGGCCCGAGCCGTACTGCAGGACCTCGGCCCCGCGCTCGCGCACCAGGCGCGCGGCGGTCTCGGCGAGTGCGTCCAGGGGCAGGGCTTGGACGAAGGGCATGCCGCCGGCGAGCGACACGACCTCGGGGCGCGAGGCGACGGCGAAGAGGGCGCGGATCTCCGAGGCGGTCATGCCCCGGGCGCGAGCGGCGTAGGCATCCACCCACGGATCGAGCCGAGAACCACCGCTCATCGCACACCTCCCTCGGGCGCTTCCCGTCGGGCCTATCCGGCCCGCCTCAGGGTCCCTATGCTGACGGATGGCGTCGCTGACACGTGGAATGGGGTGAGCGGCATGGCCGATGACGTGGCCGAACGGAGCGGTTCCCTGGTGGCCACCCTCCTGCTCGGGCTCCTGGTCTTCGCCGTGGGTGCGGCGGCCGGCTTCATCGCCCGTCTGCTCTGGCCGCACTCCCGCTAGGACGAGCGGGACTTAGTCGGCCGGCGCGAAGAACGCCGTCACGGCGACGGCGATCGCCTCGCTGAGCGTGTCCCGGAAGCGTGGATCCGTCAGGCGCGCTGCGTCGCCGGGATGCGACAGGTAGCCCATCTCCACCCATACGGCGGGCATCGTCGTCAAGCGCAGCAGGTCCCAGGTGCGCGGATGGCTGCGGCAGTCGGTGAGGTCGGTGCGTCGGCACACCTCGGCCTGGATGTGCTCCGCGGCGAGGCGTGCACCCTCGGA
Organism: uncultured Actinomyces sp.; assembly: GCA_964537955.1. GTDB lineage: Bacteria > Actinomycetota > Actinomycetes > S36-B12 > S36-B12 > Mxb001. The sequence continues at coordinate 20,083 of CAZICY010000019.1, forward strand.
CTGGGACTCGCCGAGGGGCGCACCGAAGTAGAAGGTGGCGAAGCCGTTGGCTCCGGGAAGTTCCACGCGCTCGACGTGCAGCGACAGCACAAGGTCGGCGCTGGCCGCATTGGCATGGGCCGCGCGCTCGGCCTCGCCCACGAGCTCAGGGGTGGGGGTACGCGTGTAGACCACCTGGGTGCCGAGCGCGGCCAGCCGACCCTCGATACGCGCACACACGTCGGCGACGATGGTGGCCTCGGCGAGCGCGAAGCGCTGGTCGGCATCCGCGCCGCCGGGATCCAGGGCGATGACCTTGCCGGCGACCCCGGAGCGCATCGCATCCATCGCCTGGCGCTCGCGGATCGACACCGCGTTGCCGTCGCCCACGGTCCGCGTGAGGCGCTCGAGGGCCCAGTAGGTCGTGAACCCGCACGTGCCGTCGGGCTCCATGCCCACATTGCGCTGGAACTCGCGCAGGGCACTGTCGGTGAGCGGACCGAAGATCCCGTCGGGGCGCCCGCAGTCGAAGCCCATCCGCGTGAGCCGCTGCTGCAGGTCGAGTACGTCGTCGCCGCGGATGAGGTGTCCGGGGGTGTAGGCGAGCACGCGGTCGCCCAGGCCCCAGCGCGCCTCCTCGAGATGGCGCAGGGTCTGCGGACCGCAGATGCCGTCGGCGGGGATCCCGCGCTGCTGCTGGAAGGCGCGCACCGCCTGCTCGACGGCGCCGTCGTACTCCGCGGCATCCAGCGATGCCTCGGTGTCAGGCTCGAGCAGGCGCAGGCGCACCAGGCGTGCGCGAATGTCTGCGACCGCGACGCCGGTGTCCCCGCGTCGGAGGACGGCCATGCAGCTCTACTGGAGGAAGGGCTGCAGGTCGGAGAGCAGGGCAGCCTTGGGCTTGGCCCCGATGATCGTCTTGACGACGTCGCCACCGGAGTAGACGTTCATCGTCGGGATCGAGGTGATGCCGTACGACGCGGCCGTCTTGGGGTTCTCGTCGACATTGAGTTTGGCGATGACGATCTTGCCGTCGTACTCGCTCGAGATCTCCTCGAGGATAGGAGCGACCATGCGGCACGGCCCGCACCACTCGGCCCAGAAGTCGACGATGACGGGGATGTCGCTCTTGAGGACGTCGGCGTCGAAGGACGCGTCGGTCACGGTCTTGGTTGCCATGGTTCTCCTTCCGGGGACCGTCGGGGGCGGCTGCGCCGACCCGCCGGTCCGTCTCACCCTACGTGGGCGGGGGACTATTCGTGGGCAGCGAGGTAGCGCTCGGCGTCGAGCGCGGCCGCGCAGCCGGTGCCTGCTGCGGTGATGGCCTGGCGGTAGGTGTGATCGACAAGGTCGCCGGCGGCGAAGACGCCCGGGACGTTGGTGCGGGTGCTGGGCGCCTCGACCAGGACGTAGCCGTCGTCGTCGAGGGCCACCTTGCCCTTGACGAGTTCCGAGCGAGGGTCGTGGCCGATGGCGATGAACAGGCCGGTGATCGCCAGCTCACGGGTCTCGCCGGTGACGGTGTCCTTGAGCACGACGCCGCTCAGCTTGGCGTCGCCAAGGACCTCGACAACCTCGGAGTTCCAGGCGAACTGGATCTTGGGATTGCTGAAGGCGCGCTCCTGCATGATCTTGCTCGCGCGCAGCGAGTCGCGACGGTGGATGAGCGTCACCGACTTGGCGAAGCGGGTGAGGAAGGTCGCCTCCTCCAGGGCGGAGTCGCCGCCGCCGACGACGGCGATGTCCTGGTCACGGAAGAAGAATCCGTCGCAGGTGGCACACCAGGAGACACCGTGGCCGGACAGCCGCTTCTCTCCCGGTACGTCGAGCTCTCGGTAGCCGGAGCCCATCGCGAGGATGACGGCGCGGGCCTGGTACTCCCGCCCGCTGCCGTCGCGCACGGTCTTGATGTCGCCGTCGAGCTGGACGTCGACCACGTCGTCGGTGATCATCTCGGCGCCGAAGCGCACCGCCTGGGCGCGCATCTCCTCCATCAGGGCCGGGCCCATGATGCCGTCGCGGAAGCCGGGGAAGTTCTCGACCTCGGTCGTGTTCATGAGGGCACCACCCGCGGTGACCGCACCCTCGAAGACGAGCGGGGTGAGCTGGGCGCGCGCGGTATAGATCGCGGCGGTGTAGCCGGTGGGGCCTGAGCCGATGATGATGACGTCGCGGACGTCGGACACTTCGCACGCTCCCGGGTCGATATCGCACGCCATCCTGCCGGGCCCATGCCCGGCGCGCTCACGCGGCGTCAACCAGGGTACCCCCGAGGGTATTCCCGTTCGTTGAACTAGCGCAGGGGCATGTCCCAGTGCTGGGCTGCGGCCACGTCAGCGTCGGTGCAGTCCTGGCCGACAGCCACGGCATGCAGGGAGTCGGGCTGGCCGTCGGCACCCCAGGAGCCGACGGTGACGATGACGCTCGCGTCGCGCCCGTCGATGCTCGCCCGGTCGAGCACGAGCGGCAGCGACTCGGGGGGCAGGCCGAGCCGGCCCAGGCAGTCCGAGAGCGCCTCCGGGCTCGCGGTGAGGCCTTCGCCCGGCATCGCCGTCACGGGCGGCGATGCCGTGATCATGTTGGCCACTGCTGCGGCGTCGCCCATGCCCGCGGTCGCAAGGAGGGTGGTCACCTGCTCGGGCAGCGTGTCGGCGGTGTAGTCGGTCCCGGTGGAGATGATCGCGCGCGGCAGCGACTGTGCGGGCGCAGCGGGCTGCTGCGGGGGCGGCGGGGGCGTCGTGGTGAGGGCGCCGGCGTCGGGTGAGGCGGCGGCGACCACCGCGGGCTGTGCCGTGCCCCCGTCGGCGACCGGCGCCGGCGAGGACGTCTGCATCGAGGGCAGCACAACGGCTCCGACGACCATGACCCCTGCTGCGCCGACGAGCCAGGGCAGGACGCGCCGCCGGCGGGTCCGCTCGGAATCGAGGTCGATGACCCCTGCCGGGACGAGCGGCGGCTCCGCGGCGATGCGGGCCTCCAGGCGCGTCCACACCTCGTCGGGCATGGGCCCGGGCGTGTCGGCGGCGAGCCAGGCAGCGAGCTCGGGGTCCAGCGGCGGCAGGTCACCGCCGATGTCGCTCTCGCTCAACGGGCACCTCCTTCGCCGTCCGTCGTGACCGTCCCGTTATCCGGGGGTACGACGGGCTCCGGACCGTCCGGGTTCCGCAGGTGGGCAAGCCGCTCGGCGAGCTTCGCTCGGCCTCGGAAGCAGCGGCTCTTGATCGTGCCGATGGGGCACTCCAACGCCTGCGCGGCCTCCTCGACCGACCAGCCCTCGAGGTCCACCAGGACGATGGCGGCCCGCTGGTCGGGGGGCAGCGTGTCCAGTGCAGCGCGGACCTCGCGCACGGTCTCGCTTGTCTCGGCGGCAGCCCGGGGATCGGCAAGCCGGGCATCGTCGACGAGGACCGCCGGGCTCTCCCCCTCCTCGGGCAGCGGCACCCACGTGCGCACGGAGCGGCGGCGCAGCCGGTCGAGTGAGGCGTTTACGACGATGCGATGCAGCCAGGTGGTCACCGCCGCGTCGCCCCGGAAGGAGTCGGCACGCCGATAGGCCGAGATGAGCGCGTCCTGCAGGGCGTCGCTGGCTTCCTCGGGGTTGCCGGTCGTGCGCAGGGCGACGGCCCACAGGCGGTCGCGGTGGCGGCGGACGATCTCGGCGAAGGCGTCACCGTCGCCGGCGCAGTGGGCATCGAGCAACTCGGCGTCACTGAGCGACGCGCGATCCGGCTGGTCAGCCACGCGGTGAGCCTAGTGCGTGAGTCATCGCAGGATGATGACCCTGAGTCATCGCAGGATGATGACGTCGCGGATACCGCCTTGGTACACGCCGTCAACCAGGGGCAGCTGCGTGAACCACACGAGCACGTAGCGGCCCACGATCGGACGCGGCGCGCGCAGGTCGATGGCGGTGCCGATCGCCTCGGCCGATGCCAGCGTGGTCCACCGCGAGATCTTCTTGTAGGGCTGGGGCGACACGAGCACCTTGACCGAGGAGCCCGAGCCCAGCAACTCCAAGCGCACCGCACTGACGGGGAGCGACTCCCCGAGGTCGAGCATGAGGCCGGTGCCGCCCTTGCCGTCGAGGTCGGAGGAGAAGTAGGTGTCGGTCGTCCAGGCCGTGTCCGAGCGCTCGTCGATGGCACTGGGCACGAGCTCGGGCATCTCCGCACCGTCAGCGCCCTGCGGGTCGAAGTCCTGCGCGGCCACGGGCACGATCTCTCCGGGGATGCCGCCGACCATGTCGACAGGGACGGGGTCGCCGACCTCCGTGAGCACCCCCAGCGGGGCCTCGGCAGCCGTGACGCCCCAGGGCGACTGCGCGCCTTGCGCGAGCCGCAACCCGGCGAGCCCGACGCCGGCGAGGACGACGAGTGCCGCCGCGGCGAGGGCCATGCGGCCGGCCACGCGCAGGGCCCGCCGCCCCGCCGTGAGCGAGCTGCCCTCGCGCGGGGCGAGCGAGAGGCTGCGGCGACCGGGACGCTGCTCCCAGGCGCCGAGGGCGCTCACGACCGCGGGCATGTCGGCGTAGGGCTCGATCCGGTCGTCGCCGGCGACCTGCGGCCCGATCGCCCGCAGGCAGATGTCATCGATGCCCGCGGGAACGTCAGCGACCACCTGCGACGGCGGCAGCAGACGCTCGCCCACGCGCGGGGCGGGCGACATGCCGTCGACCAGGCCGAGGGGCCAGCGCCCGGTGAGCATGGCGTAGAGCAGTGAGCCGACGCCCACGACGTCATCGCTGCCGGCACCGTCCTCGGGCCAGAGCGCAGCGTCGACGGCGAGCCCGCGGATGCGCACGACGTTGGCGTCGCCCAGCAGCGTGAAGGGATCGTCGAAGTCCGCGGTCTCGGCGATGAGCAGGGATCCCGGTCGCAGCCGGCCGTGGTGCACGTCGAGTTCGTGGCTGTGCTGCAGGGCGATGGCCACCTGCCGGATCACCGGCACGGCCTCGTCGATCTCGATCGGCTCGCCTTCGCGCTCCTCGTAGATGTCGGTGAGCGTGCGGCCCTCGACCCACTCGCTCACGATCACGAGGTAGGCCGTGCCGCCCTGAACGGCCTCGGCGGGGCTGTCGGTGACGATCGGCTCGGCAGACAGGATGTCCAGCACCGCGATGACGCGGCGATCGTCGACCGTGGCCGCACGCCGGGCCGCAGCCTCGGCAGCGCTCGCGCGAGCGTCGTCGGAGGGGACGAGTCGGAGCGAGACGGGGCGCTCGAGCGCAGGATCGAAGCCCTGCCACAACTCGACGACGCCGGTCTGGGAGACCAGCACGTCGAGGAGGTAGCGGCCGATCCGCTTGTCGCTCACCCCTCGAGGGTACGTGCGTCGGCGGCGTCTTCGCCGGATGAGCGTCCGCGGCGCCGCAGCATCTTGCGCTGCACCAGCGCCACCACGTCGCCCACCTCGTGGATCCGCATGGCCCATGCCGCGGCCAGGTAGACCCCCAGGCCCACCGTGCCGACGATGACCAGGTCGATGACCACCCCGAGACGGTCGGCCGGGTCGTCGCCGGTGACGTAGGCGGTGAGCACGGCCTCGGTGCCGAACATCACGCAGAAGGAGATGAAGCCTGCGATGACCATGCGCAGTAGCGAGCGCACCGTGGCCCAGGACTCCAGGCCGCCGAGCCGGCGGGCGAGGAGGATCCACGCGACGATGAAGGTGGCCCAGAAGCCGCAGACGTAGCCGAAGGCGAGCGCGGCCACCTGTGCCCCGCCGCTCACGGCGTAGAAGAGCGGAATGGCCACGCCGAGGGCCACGACGTTCATGATCACGCTGGCGATGAAGGGCGTGCGCGTGTCCTCGACGGCATAGAAGCCGCGGAAGAGCACGTAGAAGAGAGTGAAGGGCAGCAGGCCGAGCATGAAGACGCTCGTGATGAGACCGGCGAGCTGCGCCTGCTCCGGCGTCGCCGCGCCGTAGCCGAAGAGCAGGATCGCGATGTCGGGGCTGACGAGCATGAGCACGGCACCGATGGGGACGATGAGCGCGGCCACCACGCGCATGGCTCCGGCGACGTCGGCGCCCACCTGGTGGAGGCGGCCGGAGTGCGCGATGCGGCTGAGTGCGGGCAGCAGCGCGGTCACGATCGACACGGTGATGACGCTGTGCGGCAGCATGAAGACGAGGTGCGCCTTCTGGTACGTCGTGAGTCCCGCCGGGGTCGTGCCGGCGGCGGCGGCGTTGACGTTGGCCAGGGTCGCGAGCCGCGTGATGGCGATGTAGCCGGCCTGGTTGACGACGACGAGCAGGAGCGTCCACACCGCGAGGTGACCGGCCTTGCCGAGGCCTGAACCGCGCCAGTCGAAGCGCGGCCGCCAGCGATATCCCGCGCGCATGAGCACCGGGATCAGGATGAGTGCCTGGAGTGCGACGCCAAGGGTCGTGCCGATGCCGAGGATCGCTACCTGATCGGGTGTGAGCACGCCGTCCGCCGCTGCCGAGGTTCCCGCGATGACGATGAAGAGGATGAACGTCGCGATCGCCACGATGTTGTTGAGGATCGGGGCGAACATCGGGGCACCGAACTTGCCGCGCGCATTGAGCACCTGGCTGAGCAGTGCGTAGACGCCGTAGAAGAAGATCTGCGGCAGGCACAGTCGCGCGAATGCCGTGGCGAGCTCGCGTTGGGCGTCGTCGTATGCCGACGTCGCGTAGAGATCCACCAGGAGGGGCGCGAGCAGCACCGCGGCGACGGAGAAGGCAAGCAGCACCAGGCCGGCCAGCGTGATGAGTCGGTCGGCGTAGGCCTGGCCGCCGTCCGCGTCGTCCTTCATGCGCCGCACGAGCTGCGGGATGAACACCGCGTTGAGCGCGCCGCCGATGACGAGCAGGTAGAGGACGTTGGGCATGGTGTTGCCCAGCGAGTAGGCATCGGAGACGAGGTAGAAGCCGAGCGCCGCGGTGAGCGCGATGTCCCGGGCGACGCCGGTGACTCGCGAGATCACGGTGCCGGTGGCCATCACCGCGCTCGATCCGAGCAGGCCCGTCGTCGCCGAGCGTGCCTGGGCCTGCGAGGCCGGCGGATCGGTTGGGTCGGGCGTGACGGGCTCGATCGCCGGGTCGATCTCGGTCTCGGCGGGGCCCTGGGGCGCGGCAACGCGCTCGGGATCGGGGCGCTCGCCGCTCATGCCACTGCCTCGCGACGCTTGTCACCGCGCTGACGCGCACGGCGCACGATGTCGTAGACGACCAGGAGCACGAGCACCGCCGCCGCGGCGACCGCGACCCACAGGGCCGCCCGCGAGTACGCCGTGGTGCGTAGTTCGAGCAGGACCGGTTCGCCGAAGGGAGCCCCCGCGGAGTCGGTGAGCTGCACCGACACGGTCAGTGCCTCACCGCCGACCACCCGCACGGGCACCTCGAGGCTGGCACGCCGGCCAGGCTCGATGTCGAACGGCGGCAGTGGCTGCGCATCGAGTCGAGCCGCGGGGTCGGCGGTGACGACGAGCCCGACCCGCACGGACTGGTCGAAGTCGTTCGTGACAGTGACGGGCACGCTGCCCCTGTCGCCGCTGAGCACGACGTTGTCGCGCGGGACGACGTAGACCGACTGCTCCGTCGTGGCGAGTGAGGTCGTGACGGAGTCCAGGAGGCGCTCTCCCTCGCGTGGGCGCGTGCGCCAGGCACTCGACTCCGCGCGCAGGAGCGCCGAGGTGAGGGGACCCGTCACCGGCAGTGGATCGCTGAGCACGTTGCGCAGCGACTCGATGGCGCCCTGCGTCAGGGTGATGCGCTCGAGATAGGCGGCCCCCAACTCGCGGGCGCGGCGCGCATCGGGATCGACGACGCGTCCCGTGGAGGTGCTCGGCAGCGCGAGGACCGTGCTCACGGGCACGAGTCTGGTCCACGGGGTTCCTCGGAGCGAGGCAAGCAGCGCGCGCAGCAGGCGCGGGCTGGGATCCCAGCGCGGATTGGCCGCGGCCGCGATGAGGTAGCGCGGCTCCTGCGACGGCTCGAGGGCGACGTAAGCAAGCTCGGAGACGAAGCGCTGCCGCGCGGCCAGCACGGTCGCGAGGTTGCCCTGGGGCATCTCCAGCGCGGTGAGCAGGCCGGGGTCGATGACCAGGGCGCGCACCCGCCCCCCGGACGCTTCGAGGTCGACGTAGCCGGACGGGGTGGCGACCAGGCCCGCCGCAGCGGGCGCGGCCTTGTCGCGCACGACGATGGTCCGCACCCCGGCGGATGCGAGGACGTCCAAGGCCTCGCGGTCCAGGCGGCCGCCCGCCGCCCAGGCGATCGTGCCGTCCGGAGCGCGGTCGAGCTGGCGCTGGGCGACCTCGGGGGCCGCGGTCGTCGATCGCACGAGATCGGTCGTGAGTCCGGCGCGCACGAGGGCGTCGGCGTCCGGGTCGGCGTACGGCATGACCCAGACCGGCCGCTGCCGCGCCCGCTGCGCCGTGGGCGTCCCGAGCAGTTCGCGGGCCCGTGACAGCCAGGCGGCCGCATCGTCCGCTGCAGTCCCCGCACGGACCTGGCCACCCTTGTCCACCAGGTAGCCGTCGGACATGTCGGCGGTGACCTGCAGCACCTGCGGATCCACCACCCAGTTGATCGCGGGCGACAGCGTGCCCGCGACGAGAAGGTCATCGAGCCGGCCACCCGGCGAGATCTCGCGCGAGATCGCATCGCCGAGCAGCACGTCGTCGGGTGCCTGCGCCGGGGTGGTGGCGAGCGGCCACAACCAGGCGACGTTGACCGGTGTGACCGGATCGGGGACGTAGGGGATGAGCGTGCGCGACGCGTCGAGGATGAGGTAGCCCGCTGGGCCGAAGCCGACCGCCTCCGCGCCGACCACGTAGACCCCCGGCGCGCTGAGCGGCAGCGCAGACGTATCGACGGTGATGCGGTAGTCGGCCTTCGCGCCCGGCGGCAGGGCATCGACCACCGCGGTCGTGGTGGCGTAGAGCGGGATGGAGCCGTAGCCGCCCTCCGCTTCCGTCGCCTTGCGCAGGTCGCGGCGGTCGGCGACCGGCGTGGTCGACAGGGTGAGCCGCACGCTAAGCGCGGTGATCGTGGTGAGGCCGGTATTCGCGACCGTGCCGCCCAGGGACAGCGTCGTGGCCTCGCCTAGTGCAACGGGCGCGAGCCCGGTGATCGTGATGCGCACGGGCGCAGCAGGGTCCTCGGCGCGGGCGGGCGCCGCGACTACCAGGGCGAGTACGCCGAGCAGGGCAAGCAGGCCGGCCACGGCTCGGCGCCGGGCGTGGTGCGCGTCGCCGGTCACCCAGCGTCCGCGAGCAGGTCTGGCAGCCGGTCGAGCAGCCTGCGCTCGTCGGCGTAGGCCAGTCGCTCGCGGACATCGGTGAGCGGGAACCATGCGACCTCGACGACCTCGGCATCCTCGTCGGAGAGTTCTCCGCCCGAGGCCTCCATCAGGTAGTGGTGCACGGTCTTGTGGATGCGCCTGTTCTCGGCGATGAACCAGAAGTCGATGACGCCCAATGGTGCGAGCACGCGACCGCGGATCCCCGTCTCCTCCTCGACCTCGCGGATCGCGGCGTCCTCGGGTGTCTCGCCCTCTTCCAGGTGGCCCTTGGGAAGCGACCACACCAGACGCCCGCGCCGGTCGTGCCGCGCGATCAGGGCGGCGCGCAACTGGGCGCCCGTGCGGTCGACCACGAGGCCGCCCGCGGATGTCTCCTCTACCTTCGGCATGCGCGGCGGCCTGCGGCCGGGCGCTGCCTTCTTGCCGGGGGCCTTGCCCGTCCCGGCGGCCTTCCCCCTGCCCGGCGTCGCCTTGCTCGCCGGCGCTTCCTTCTTGGCCGTGTCCGCGGTGGGCTTGGCCCGCCGGGCCGGCTTGGACGTGGGGGTGGGCCCAGCCGGGTCCTTCCGGCTCCCGGAGCCCTTCGATGCTCCGGATTCAGCCATGGCCTGAGAATAACCGCGCCAGGCTGGGGCGGCGGGTTGGCCTAGCCGCCCCTGACCGGCTTCGCCGCCCGTGGCGCGCTCCGCCCCAGGCTCGCCCGTGCTTGCGGGGGCTCGGCCCTAGGCTCGCCCGTGCTTACGGGGGCTCGGCCCTAGGCTCGCCCCATGTCGGAGGCTCCCTCGGCGACGCAGCCCCCGGGGGCCACCTCCCCCGCGGCGGCCCTCCTGGCGGTCGCCGACGCCCTGGCCCCCCTCACGGAGCGATTCGCAGCGGCAGGACATGAACTCGCCCTCGTGGGGGGCCCGGTCCGGGACATCATGATGGGCCGCGCCGGCGTCGCCCATGACCTCGATCTGACCACCGACGCGCACCCCGAGCGCATCGTGGAACTCGTGAGCGGCTGGGCCGATCACGTCTGGGACGTCGGCATGCGCTTCGGGACGGTAGGAGCCCGCAAGGGCGACCTCAACCTCGAGATCACCACCTACCGCTCCGATTCCTACGATCCCGGTTCGCGCAAGCCCGAGGTCACCTTCGGCGAGTCCCTCGCCGGCGATCTCGCTCGACGCGACTTCACCGTCAACGCCATGGCCGTGCGGCTGCCGAGCCTGGAGTTCGTCGACCTTCACGACGGCATGCGGGACCTGTCCGACAAGGTCCTGCGCACGCCCATCGCGCCCGAGGAGTCCTTCGGCGACGACCCGCTGCGCATGATGCGCGCGGCCCGATTCGTCTCCCAGCTCGGCTTCGCGATCGCACCCGAAGTTCTCGTGGCGATGCGCGACATGTCGGAGCGCCTGGAGATCGTCTCCGCGGAGCGCATCCGCGACGAGCTCACCAAGCTCCTGCTGGGCGCCCGGCCGCGGCTCGGCCTCGCGGTCCTCGTCGAGACCGGGCTCGCGGCCTATGTCCTGCCCGAGCTGCCCGGCCTGCAGCTCGAGATCGACGAGCACCACCGGCACAAGGACGTCTACGAGCACTCCCTCATCGTCATGGAGCAGGCGATCGACCTCGAGACGGCGCATGACCCGGCGTCCGGCCCAGATCTCGTGCTGCGCCTCGCCGCGCTGCTCCACGACATCGGCAAGCCCAAGACGCGCCGCTTCGAGAGCGACGGCGGAGTGTCCTTCCACCACCACGAGGTCGTGGGCGCACGCATGGTGCGCAAGCGTCTCACCGCGCTGCGCTACCCCAACGACGTCGTCGACGACGTATCCAAGCTCACGGAGCTCCACCTGCGCTTCCACGGCTACGGCACGGGCGAGTGGACGGACTCAGCCGTGCGCCGATACGTGCGGGATGCGGGCGACCAGTTGGTGCGGCTGCACAAGCTCACGCGCGCGGACTCCACGACCCGCAATCGCAAGCGTGCAGCGGCCCTGCAGGCGGCATACGACGGGCTGGAGCAGCGCATCGCGATCCTCGCCGAACAGGAGGAGCTCGCGGCCATCCGGCCCGATCTCGACGGCAACCAGATCATGGCGCTCCTGGGCATCCCGCCGAGCCGCGAGGTCGGCGCGGCGTACGACTATCTGCTCGAGCTCCGCCTCGACCGCGGCCCCCTTGGCGAGGTGGAAGCCGAGCGCGAGCTCCGCGCCTGGTGGGCCGCGCGCCAGCCCTGATGGTCTAGGCGGTGACCTGCTCCGCGGGAGTACGCCGCCCCGCGGCGGCCCAGACCTGGAGGACGCCCAGCAGGACCAGTGCGATGACCGACGCCCAGATGGTGCGCGCGATGGACAGGTCGTTGCCGATGACCACGATGATGACGAAGATCGCGGCGACCGCGACGCGCAGCCAGCGGGCGTTGGCCGCCACCCATGCGCCCGACGACGTGATCGGGCCGGCGGGGATGGTGCCGGCGATGTCATCGGCCAGGTTGTTGACGCTGGCCCTCAGCTCGACCGCCCAGCGCGCGCCGCACAGATAGAGACCGACGACGAAGACGATGACGCCGAGCAGGATCAGGGAGTACGCGCCGTTGTAGAGGAACTTCAGCAGCTGGTCGTAGAACACCTGCGAGGCCTTCTCGAAGGGAGTCCCCTCGAGTGTGTTGACGAAGACCCTCTCCCCGATGCCGAGGCCGACCACGAGCAGGATGCCGCCGCCGGCGGCGCCACCGCCCGCCCACGCGGTCATCCGAGGACGGCGGCGGGCGAGGACGACGGCGAGGACGAGCAGGAACAGGGCGAAGAACACCAGGAACGCCGCGATGGGCGAGGTGAGGGAGTAGATCGTGCGGATCTGCGCCAGCTGGGGCGCCTCGAGCAGCACGATCTGCCGGTCCGCCTGCGACACGTTGATGTTGGCGGCCGCCTCGAAGCCTCGGTCGACGAGGCCCTGCTTGACCTGGTCGACGAGCACGCCGATATCGAGCACGACCTCGTCGCCCTGGAGTGACACGGGCCCGTCGTCACGACCCTCGAGGATTGCCATGAGGCTCTTCTGCGCGGCCGTGTTGGCCAGGTCCCACAGTTGTCGGAATTGATCGGATCTCACGAGCCGATCGACGACCTGTGCGATGAGCGAGTCGACCGCGCCGGCGATGATCGGCACGAGTGCCTTCAGCGAGGGGTACTGCTCGATGAGTCCGGCGAAGATCTGGTTGACCAGCGCCTCGGGGTCGATCTGCTGCTCGATCTTGTCGGTGATGAAGACCGACAGCGAGTCCTGCACGTCCTCGTCATAGGCGAGCGGCTCCATCGTCTCGAGGTAGCGCTCGGTGTCGGTGACGGTGCGATGGCCCCAGTAGGTCACGGTGCCCAGGGGCAATAGCCCCAGGCCGAGAATGAGCGCGAGCACCGCCGCGATCGAGCGGACGCCGATCCGGCGCTTGGTGGGCGTGGGCTCTGCGGCGGTCTCGGTCACGGGCGCAGCCTATCCGGCAGCGTGGCGCCGCTCGCGGGCTTTGGCGCCCATTCCGTGGTACCACGCGGCATTGCCCGCGATGACCAGTCCCACCACGACGGTGGCCACGGGCGCGATGCCTGACTCGGGGCTGGTGAATGCCACCGCCACGATGCCCAGGACGAGCGCGACGTTGACGCCGACGTCGAACAGCGCGAATACGCGGCCGAGATAGTCGTCGTCGATCTCGCGCTGGATCAGGGTGTCGCACGCCACCTTTGATGCCTGGTTGGCGAAGCCGAGCGACAGCGCCGCGATGAGCAGCGGCCACAGCG